>CACXNN010000001.1 GCA_902768995.1 uncultured Eubacteriales bacterium
GAGGTCCCCGAGGACATCAACGAGGAGATCGCCGAGGTGGAGACCATCCTCTCCGTCACCGAGGGCATCAACATCGACGACCCCGTCCGCATGTACCTGAAGGAGATCGGCAAGGTCCCCCTGCTGACCCCCCAGGAGGAGGTGGAGATCGCCACCCGCATGGCCAACGGCGACGAGGAGGCCAAGCACCAGCTGGCCGAGGCGAACCTGCGGCTGGTCGTTTCTATCGCCAAGCGCTACGTGGGCCGGGGCATGCTGTTCCTGGACCTTATCCAGGAGGGCAACCTGGGCCTCATCAAGGCGGTGGAGAAGTTCGACTACCGCAAGGGCTACAAGTTCTCCACCTACGCCACCTGGTGGATCCGTCAGGCCATCACCCGCGCCATCGCGGACCAGGCCCGGACCATCCGCATCCCGGTCCATATGGTGGAGACCATCAACAAGCTCATCCGCGTCAACCGGCAACTGGTCCAGGAGTATGGCCGTGATCCCCGTCCCGACGAGATCGCCAAGGAGATGGGCATCTCCGAGGAGAAGGTCCGGGAGATCCTAAAGATCGCCCAGGAGCCCGTGTCCCTGGAGACCCCCATCGGCGAGGAGGACGACTCCCATCTGGGCGACTTCATCCCCGACGACGACGCCCCCGCCCCCGCGGAGGCCGTGGCCAGCACCCTGCTAAAGGAGCAGCTCATGGAGGTTTTGGCGAGCCTCACCCCCCGGGAGGCCCGCGTCCTCCGGCTCCGGTACGGTCTCGACGACGGCAAGGCCCGGACCCTCGAGGAGGTGGGAAGGGAATTCAACGTGACCCGGGAGCGCATCCGGCAGATCGAGGCCAAGGCACTCCGCAAGCTCCGCCATCCCTCCCGCAGCAAGAAGCTGAAGGACTTCCTGGAATAAGCCAAAACGAATCGGACCCCCGGATTTCCGGGGGTCCGTTGCATGCTATGGTTTTTTTACGCTTTCTTCGCAGCCTTCTTGGCGTGCAGCAGGAAGAAGAGGACCATCAGCGCTTCGCCGATCATGCCGATGAGGAAGATGAGGTCGATGTTCCCCGTGGCGGGACCGAGGGCCGAGAAGGCGAACATGAACAGGCCGCTGAGGAACAGGAAGGGCCCCTTCCTCTTGATCATGAGCCAGATGCCCACCAGGATCAGGGGGATCACCATGGCCACGGACAGGGTGCTAAGGTAGCTGTCGGCCCACTTGGGGGTGGCGTCGGAGCCAGTGCAGCGCAGGAAGCCCGCAAAGTCCACCACGTTCAGCTTGGTCATAAGGCCTGCCACGGCGCCAAGGGCCATGAGCAGGGCGGCCACGCCCCAGAACACCTTAAGGGCTGTCCCCTTGAGCCCCAGGGCATAGACGGAGATCATGAGGAGCAGAGGCATGCAGAGGCCGTGGAAGAGATACCGGCCCATGGACAGCGCCTTCAAGAGCCCCTCCGGCAGAAAGCGACCCAGCAGGATCACTGCCCCGTCGAACAGGAGCCCTGCCGTCACCAGCGCCATACACAGGACTAAGGGCGCCTTCGCCCGCTTATGCTCCTTCAGGAGACACACCAGCACCGCCGCCTCGATAAGCAGCAGCACGCCCACCACCAGAGGCCCGTTCCCGATCAGAAAATCGCGCATATTTCTCTCTCCTTGCAGTTCATTCTTTAACGCGATTGTATCGAAAGAAAGGAGCACTGTCAAGGCGGGGAAGATTCGGAGCGACGGGATTTGCGGCCCATGCCCAACAAAAAGGCCACACCGTGGCCTTTTTAAGTTGGGCTTCAAATCCCATCGCCCCCTTAGTGATAAGAAAAAGGACCATCCGGAAGGATGATCCTTTTTCTTGGTCGGGGCGACGGGATTTTACCCTTGCCGCTAAAAAAGCCGCACTGCGGCTTTTTCTTAACGCGGCTTCAAATCCCGTCTTTTCCAAAAAAGCAATAAAAGAGACCATCCGTTGGATGGTCTCTTTTATTGGTCGGGGCGACGGGATTTGAACCCACGACCTTTTGGTCCCGAACCAAACGCGCTACCAAACTGCGCGCCGACCTTAGCCCCTTTTTCATGGAGCCAAATGTCAGACTCGAACTGACGACCTGCGCATTACGAATGCGCTGCTCTACCGACTGAGCTAATTTGGCACGCTTCTTACGAAGCCTGCTTATAATAGCAAATCACAGGGGAAAAGTCAAGATGTTTCGTGCAATAAAAAGAGACCGCCGATCCCTCGGCGGTCTTGTCCGTTTTCGCTCTCAGTACCCCAGTAGCAGCTGCAGGGTCTTGGTGCCGGCCTGGCCGTCCACGGTCAGGTTGTTGGCCTTCTGGAAGGCCTTCACGGCGGCCACGGTGTCCGTGCCGCAGTAGCCGGTGGCCTTGCCCTTCAGATATCCCTTCTTGATCAGGGCGTCCTGGACGGTCTTGACGATATCCAGCTTGTCCTTCTCCTTCATGGTGTAGGCGGTGGCCTTGTCGGACATGAGCTTGTCGTAGGTGTCCTTGTCGCACTTGCCCGTCTGCTTTAGATCGTTCCGCTCCTGGAACTTGGTGATGGCCTTGGAGCACATGGCGCCGTACAGGGTGGTCACCTGGCCCTTGCCCTCCGCATCCTTCTCGGGGTAGGGCATGTAGTGGAGATCCACCAGCCGCTGCTGCACCTTCTTCACGGTCTCGCCGTCGTTGGTGCCGCCCACTTCCAACGTCTTGAAATCGCCGGTGGCAGTGGTATCGGGGGTCTCCGCGGGGGTCGCTTCCGGTTCGTCGGTGGAGGTGACCTCAGGGGTGGCCGTGGGCGCGGCGGTGGGCTTCAGGGTGGCCACGGCGGTGGCGGTGGGTTCGGCGGCTGCGGCCTTGGCCTTGTTCTTGGCGCAGGAGCCGGAGAAGGCCAGGATCAGGATGGCGGCGATCAGGATGATGGCGGCCGCCGCGAACAGCAGCAGCGTCATGAGCCGCACCCGATAGGTGGCCCCGCCCAGGCGCAGCTTAATGTATTTGTCCATCAAGGAAGTCTTTTCGTTTTCTTCACTCATCGTTGTTTCCCTCCCTTTATGTGTTGCGTGAACGGTACAATACATATTGTATACATTTACGTATACATTCTTCAACAAAAGTATGAACAGAATATTAACAAATGCACAAAAAAGGAGGATTTTGCTAATTATTTACAATTCTTTCGGAAAAATACACCCTGTCCACGAAGGGGGAGGTATACAGCCGCAGCAGGGCCCCGTAGGAGGGAGCGAAGGTAAGCTTGTCGCCCACGCGCGCGTCGGGACAGCGGGTCAGGTCCACCAGCAGATGGTCGGAGCTGCCGCCCAGGATCTCCACGCCCTGGCCCAGGGGCCGGAGCCCATCGATGTCCACGTCCTGACGGCCGATGGCGCAGATGCCCCGGATCATGTCGCCCTTGTCTTCAAAGTCTACCTTCTCCCCGAAGGCGTTGATGGAGCTTTCTCCCACGGGCCGGGAGGGCTTTCGTTGGACCTCCACCAGCTTCGCTTCCAAGGTGAACACGTCCTGCCTGAGCCCCGCCAAGGGCCCGCCGTGGGCCGTGTCCGTGCCCAGGAGGATGCTTTCGCCGATCCGGAGGTTGGTCACCCCCTCCGGCATCTTCCCGGAAAGCAGCAGGGGCAGGGAGCTGGAATTGCCGCCGGAGACGAAGGGGAGGGGCAGGGTGAACCGGCGCCGAAGGTCGTCGGCGATGTCCACCAGGACACCCAGGTTGTTGGGGGAGGGGACGATGCCGCCGAAGCAGGTCAGGTTGGTGCCCACGCCGTACAGCTCCAGGGCGCTCTCCCGCACCACGGCCTCCGCCGCAGCAAGGATGCCCTCGCTGTTCTCGAAGTAGATGCCCTCTCTGAGGTCGCCCAAATCGATCGTCAGCACCACTTTATGCTTCTTGCCCTGCTCCTTGGCAGCCTTGCCCAGGGCCCGGATGGTGTCGATCTCGCTCTGCAGGCTCACGTCCGCCGTGCGCACGATCTCGTCCGCCTCCTCAGGGCAGCCGATCCGCAGCATGAGCTTAGGCAAACCCTCCGGCATCCGCTTCAGATTCAGCAGCCGGGAATCTGCAAAGAGGGCTACGCCCTCCTCCCGGGCGGCCTTGGTGAGGACCGGGTCGGAAAGGGTGCATTTGGTCACATAGGCCACGGATATGCCCTTCTTTCGGCACCAGCCGGTGACCGTCCGCACGTTCTGCCGGAACTTGTCCACGTCCACGATCAGCCTTGGATAGCTCATAGGCCCATGCTCCTTTTCATCAGCGTCAGCGCCTCCTTTGGGTACGCCTTGGACATAACGCCCAGGGAGGCCATGATATAGTCATCGTCGAACAGGAGCCGCGCTTCCCCCGGCTTGGGGTAGAGCATGGTCCCGCTGGTGTTCATGTCTGCCATCTGCCGCAGTAGGCTCTCCCGGTGGGGGAGCCGGGTCAGGGCGCCGCCGGTGCCCACCACATATTTCACCTGGCTCAGGTCCTTGCCCTCCGTCAGGGTCTTGCGCCCCTCGGGCAGGTAGATGTAGCGGTAGTGGCCGGCGTGCCGCTGGAGGGCCGTTTTGCCAGCCTCCAGGCACAGCCGCTCGGTGAGTTTGAACTGTTCGTCCGTGCCGGGGATAGGGGCGTACCGGGCCATGACTTCTTCCGTGTCGATGCCCAGCTCCCGGTCCAGTTCTTCGGGTCCGATGGCGTCCACCAGGTGCCGGGCGTTGACGTACAGGCCCAGGTCCCCCTCCACGGTCCGCTTGTTGAATGGCTCCGGCCGGGTGGCCATGGCGGCGATCTCGGGGCTGCCCTCGCTGACGGAGTGGACGTCCGTGGTGGCGCCGCCGATGTCCAGCACCACCAGGTCTCCGATCTCGTCGTACAGGAGCCGGGCCGCCTCCATCACCGCGCCGGGGGTGGGGAGGATGGGCCCCGTGACCATGTCCCGGATGCCCTCCATGCCGGGGGCGCGGACGATGTGCTGCTCGAAAATCTTCTGGATCATCTTCCGGCAGGGCTCGATGTTCAGCTCGTCCAGCCGGGGGTACACGTTCGCGGTGAGGAAGACGGGGATGCCCGCCGCTTGGAAGATGGCCTTGACCGTGTTCTGGTTCTGCACGTTCCCGGCGTAGAGCACAGGCACGTCCTGCATGCCCAGGGCGGCGATCTGCTCGCTGTTGTAGAGGGCGGTCTCCCGCTCGCCGTAGTCCGTGCCGCCGGCGATCAGGATAAGGTTCGGGTGCAGGGCTTTCAGGTCCAGGAGGTCGTACCGGTTCATCTTGCCACCGGTGACCTGGCGGATGACGCCGCCGGCGCCCAGGGCCGCCGCCTCCGCCGCCCGGACGGTCATGTCGTAGACCAGGCCGTGGACGCTCATCCGAAGGCCTCCCGCCGCGCTGGAGGTGGCCAGCATCTTGTCATAGGACACCTTGTCGCCCAGGCGGGTCTCCAGGTCCTCCAACGCCCGGGACAGGCCCATCCGCACGTCCCCCTCCAAAACGGTGGTGGGGGCCATGCCCTGGCCCAAGTACCGGGGTTCGTCCCCCAGCAAAAAGGCGTTCATCAGGGTGGTGGTGGAACCGATCTCGGCGATCAATACGTCCGCGTGCATGGTCTTCTCCCGGTGGAAATGATTATAATTTGCAGCTTTTCTTGAAAGAAAAGCTGCACAAAAGAACTTTAAGAATGGAACAATATACTGGAACGAAAAGGATATATCTTCTTAAGCTTCTCTTTTTCGTGCACCTTTTTCTCTTTGTCTAAAGAGAAAAAGGTGCAGAATAAAAGGTCCTCAAATGATCCCCTTCGCCTCCAGCTCCCGGCGGCGCTTCACCAGGAAGGTGGCGTCGTGGACGCCGTGGGTGCCCCGGCCGAAGCCCTCGTCGGCGCCGGCCTCACGGGCCAGCTCCGGCGTCACCTGGGTGCCGCCCGCGATGAACATGACCCGATCCCGGATGCCCGCCTCCACCATGAGCTGGTGGATGAGGGCGATGTTCTTGTAGTGGATGTCGTCGTGGCTGATGATGGTGGAGGCGAGGATCGCGTCCGCGTTCAGCTCGATGGCGGCATTCACCAGCTTCTCCGGGGTCACGGAAGTGCCCAGGTAGTGGACCACGATGCCGTACTTCTCGATGCCGCCGTGCTTGATGTCGATGATCTCCCGCAGGCCCACCGAGTGCTCGTCGTCGCCCACGGTGGCGGCCACCACGGTCATGGGCCGGCGCTCGATGTCCGCCCGTATCTCGTCGTCGCTCATGATGTCCGGCTCCTTGGGGATGACCAAAGAGTCCACGTCCAGGCTGAAGTCCACCTTGCCCTTGATCTCGATCCGGGTGCCCTCCGTGGGGTGCATGATCTCCCGGGAGATGACCTCCACGTCCTGGAGCCCCATGCGGCGGCCCACCTCCAAAGCGGCGGCCTCGGCCAGCTTCTTCTCGCAGGGGAAGAACATGGTGGTCATGACCACGCCGTCCCCCAGCCACTCCATCTCGGGCTTGATCTTTTTGGCGCCGGGCCGCCGAAGCTCCTCGGTCTCGGCCATGCGCACGTTCACGTTGTCCTCCTCATCGAGCTCGTCGATGAAGACGATCTTGTCCGGGTCCTCCAGGGTGCAGCCGCCGATAAGGGCGGAGGGGTTCTTGGGATCGCCGCCGTACTGCTCCACGTTGTTCCGGCCGTAATGGGCGGTGACGGGGGCCATGTAGTCGGGAGCCCGCTCTATGATGGTGCCCACGCCCACGCCCGCGTCGATCCGCCGGGCGATGCCGTCCCCGTTCCGCTCCGGGTACATGCCCGAATCCACGAACATGCCCTCCTCCACGGCGTGGAAGTACCCGCCCTGGGTGAGCATCTCCTCCATAAAGAGGACCGCCCGCTCCTTCAGCTCCCGGGCCTTCTCCCGCAGGTACCCGTCCTGCTTCAGCTCCACCATGTCCATGAGCCCATCCATGCCCACCAGGGCCTGCTTGGCCGTGTCGCAGGCCTCGATGTTGTAGATGTGCCAGGGCACGTTCCGGCCCTCGTCGGGGGTGATGGTGGACTGGATGTCCGCGCTGGTGAGCTTGGAGATCAGCATGTTCAGCACGTGGGTGACCGTGGCCTCCCGGGTGCTGGACTCGATATACTTGGTGTTCATCTGGGCCCGCATCCGATACCCCTTGAAGAGGTCCCGGAGCGCCACCGCGTAGGGCAGGTCCATATGCACGCAGGGGGCCGGGGTGGCCGTGGGCGGCACGGTGGACAGGCAGATGTTGGCCTTGGGGATGCCCGCCTTGTAGGAGAACAAGGCGTTGATGGCGTGCTGGACCATGAGCTCCGGCATGACCTTCCAGGCGTCCCGGGCGGTGGCGTTGGCGTTGTGAGCGCCGTCGATCTGGGCCATGTCCGCCCAGGCGATGAGCTTCTTGGACTCACATGCGTCCACGAAGGACCGGAGCATGTTGATGTTCCGGTAGATCACGTTGTACTGGGGGTCCTGGTGGCAGCCGTTCACGCCCTCCTCGGCCAGCATGACCGCCACGTCGGGGCCCGCCACGCCGGACACGTAGGAGTGGTAGTTGATGGGCCGACCCACCTCGTCCTCGATCATGTCCAGGGCTTTGCGCTGGGCTCGGACCTGCTTCCTGGAGATGGGCACGCCGCCCATGCCCTGGGGGGTGCCTTCGATGAGGCCGTCGAAGTGGCTCTGGCCCGCGGTGCGGATGACCATGATGTGGTCCGCCCCGTGATGGGCCGCCATGCGCATGCGCCGGATGTCGTCCTCGAACCGGCCGGAGGCGATCTCCGTGGTGATGGACTGGACCGGCTGGGGGTCCACATCGTCCATGAACCGGGCGGGGGGCAGGGGCACACCCCGCTTCAAGGGCGTGGAGCAGTCCTGATAGGTGAACTTGCCCATGGTGAGCCCCGGCTCCGGGGTCCGCCAGGTCCAGCCTCGGCGGCGGGGCCGATAGTCCTTCAGGTCCTTCAATATCTCCCGAACGTCGATGTTGTCGTTGGGGTCCAGCCAGTAGTTGCTCATAGGGCACCTCCTTCGAAGAGGGCCGCGGCCTCGTCCCACAGCTCCCCGTTGGCCAGCTTCACGCCGGCCTCCCGCAGGGGCAGGCCCTTCGCTTGGCTCAACCTATACACCACGTTCCCGGCGCCATGCTGCAGCAAATTCCGCTCCATGCAGCCGTTCACGATGGCCTTCACCTCCAGGGAGGAGAAGCCCATCCGAAGCAGTACGCTCCGCTCGATGGCGGGGCTGGTGTACTCCCGGCCCATGTCCAGCAGCGGGTCCACCAGCTGCTCGCACAGGGCCCAGAACCGGTCGTAGAGCTCCTGATCGGTCAGACCCTTCAAGTGGGCCCGACGGACCTCGAAATCGTCTTCTCTCTTCATAAAACTCCTTTATCCCAGGGTCGCTTTCACAAAATCCACGGTGCTGCGGGTCTCCTCGGCCAGGAACGCCACTTCCGCCTCGGACAACGCCCGATCGAGGCCCTTCACGGCCCGGCGGATGAACTTGCGCCGAAGCTCGTCCATATCCAGGTCCCGGGCCTTCAGCAGGCTCGGGTCCGCGGGGAACACGATGTTCTTCCCGGCGATCTCCTCGTCCGGGTCCCCGAACTTCAGCTCAATGCCGTTACTGCGGGCGAAGCTCAGCTGGGGATTGATTCCCTTGCCCGCGCCGGTGTACTCGGTCTCCTGGGCCACGATGATCTCGTCCTCATTCATCTCCTGGGCCAGGGCGAAGGCCGCCGTCAGGCTGGTGTTGCCCGCAGGCCCCTTCTCCATGCCCTCCAGGGTGGCCACGGCCTCGGTGATGTAGAACACCTCGCCCTCCTTGACGGTGACGAACCGGTCCATGTACCGCAGGGGCCTGGCCGCGGACCGGGGCACGTCGCTGTGGTCCGGGTTGGTGGCGTAGGGCACGCCGAAGCCCGTGTGGGCGGTGGTGAAGCTCTTGCGGTTGAAGGCCGTGTCGGAGGCCATGTGCAGGCCCGACAGGTCCACCGCCGCACCGATAACCTTGGCGGGGCAGCCTGACTTGATGAGGCCTCGGGCCGTGCCGGTCAGATTTCCGCCGCCCGCGTTGGCGCAGACCACCGCGTCGGGATGGCGGCCGTATTTCTCCATGAACTGATGGCCCAGCTCCCAGCCCAAGGTCTCGATGCCGCTGACGCCGAAGGCGGAGTAGAGGGAGGCGTTGAAATAGCCTGTCTCCTCCAAAAGGAGCAGCACCTGGTAGAAGAGCTCCGGTCCCACGGACAGCTGCAGCACCTCCGCGCCTAAAGCCTCGCACTTGCGGGCCTTCTCGATGATCTCCGGCTGGCCCTTGGCGTGGCTGTCGTAGCACTCCTGGACGATGATGCACTTCAATCCCTGCATGGCCGCCTGAGAGGCCACCGCCGCGCCGTAGTTGCCGCTGGTGGCGGCGATGACGCCCTTATAGCCCAGCTTCTTGGCGTGGTACACGCTGGCGGCCGCCCGGCGCTCCTTGAAGGAACCGGCGGGGTTGCTGGCCTCGTCCTTGATGAAGATGCGGGCGCCTTTGCCGGGAGCCGCCAGCTTCCGGGCCAGGGCCGTCAGGTTGTGGAGTTCGAACACGGGCGTATTGCCCACGTTCACGCTGTGCTGGATGCGCAGATGATCCTCCAAACTATAGCCGCAGTCGGCCATCATGGCCTCGTAATCGAAGATGATGCCCTCCCGCTCGTAGCGGCGGTAGTCCACGCCCATGGCGTCCTTGATGATCTCGTTCTTGCGCCCCATGACGGCGGAATAGCTCAGATCCTTCATTTATTCCGCCTCCTTCCCAAAGAGGGCCGTGCGCAGCCGCACGTCCATCTCCAAAATCTCCGGCACGAAGGCGCCGAAGTTCACGTCGAACTGGGGGTTCACTTCGATGAGGGTCCCATGCTCCTCCCGGCCGGAAACGGTCCTGATCCGGACCTGGTCGCCCAGCTCGCCGTCCTCCAGCAGATGCCCCTTCACCCACATCTCGAAGGGCACCTTCTTGGTGTCCTCGGGCAGGTTGGCGGTCCGTTCTTCGGCGGGCAGGATCACCCGATGGATGCGCACCCAATCTCCTTGCTTAGCCATGCTCATTCCTCCTCGAAGGCGATCTTAGCGAAGTTCCCCATGACGCACCGGGGCACGGGCATGGTGAGCATGGTGTGCAGGCCCGGCTTAGCCGCCACCACGAAGGGCAGCATGTTCACCGTCATGCCGATGGTGCCGATGCCGCCGTCCACCTCGGGGGTGTTGGCCATGTGCACCGCGGGGGAACCCTCCAGGACGATATAATCTCCCGTCTGAACGCCGCCCAGCTGGGGCTCGATCTGCTGGGGATGGATCATGTCGATCTTCACCTGGCCGTCCACATACCCCTGGCCGGTCATGTTGACCCCGGCCACGTCCCCGGCCTTGGCGAACCCGTGGGGCGCCTGCCGGTCCACGTCGGTGACGATGGGGGACATCTGCTGCTCGAATTTGTCCACCTTCCAGCCCACGGCCTCGGCGATCATGCCCACGGACTGGGCGAAGCCCACGTGTCCGGCCATGGTGCCGTCTTCCACGCGCTTGTTGAACTCGTCCACCGTAAGGCCGATGCCCTGCTCCTCCATGACCAGCTTGCCGAAGGGGGAGAGGGAGTTGACCCGCTTGCAGGTGACCTTGTCGAGGTGGGTCATGCAGCCGGAGAGGCACACGGCCAGCAGGTCCATCATGAGGCCCGGGTTGATGCCGGTGCCCAGGATGGACACGTTGTTGGTCTTGGCGAGGATGTCCATGGCGTCCGAAAGCTCCGGGTCCTGGGCCATGGGGTAGCTCATCTCCTCGGCGGTGGTGATCACGTTCACCCCCCGCTCCACCACGTAGCATACCTTGGGGTACACCTTCTTGGTGAAGGAATCCGTGGCGATGACGCAGATGTCGCACTTCTCTTTGTCGATCAGGGTGGAGATGTCGTCGGTGATGAAGGCGTCTGGCCGGTCGCCCTGCTCCACGCCCAGCAGCTCATAGATGCTCTTGCCGATCTTTCGGGGGTCGATGTCGCAGGCGCCGATGACGGTGACGCCTTCCTTCTCCAGCAGCACCTTGGCGATGCCGCTGGCCATGGCCCCAAAGCCCCACAGGGCTACGTTCACGTTCCGCATGGCTTATCTCCTTTTTAGATGTTGCCCAGGGTGGCCACCAGCACGGCCTTGATGGTGTGGAGCCGGTTCTCGGCCTCGTCGAAGACCTTGCTGTTCTCGGACAGGAACACGTCGTCCGTGACCTCCCGGATGTCGTAGCCCAGCTTCAGCTGCTCGCTGGCCATGGTGGTGTTGAAGTCGTGGAAGGAGGGGAGGCAGTGGAGGAAGATGCACTTGGGGTTCCCCGTGCGCTCCATGAGCTCCTTGGTGACCTTGAAGGGGGTCAGCAGCTTCACCCGCTGGGGGATCAGCGCCTCCTCGCCCATGGAGGCCCAGATGTCGGTGTACAGGGCGTCGGCCCCCTCCACGATGGCGGGATCGTCGCTGATCTCGATGACGGCGCCGCTTTCCTTGGCGGCCTCCGCACAGCGGGCCAGCACCTCGGGGGCGGGATAGAGCTCCTTGGGGCCGTAGCCGCAGTAGTGGATGCCCAGCTTGGAGCAGATGTACATGAGGCAGTAGGCCACGTTGTTCCGGGTGTCGCCGCAGAACACCAGCTTGCACTGATTGAGAGGCTTGTCTGCGTTTTCCTCCAGGGTCAGGATGTCGGCGAGAGCCTGGGTGGGATGGTCCACGTCGGTGAGGCCGTTATATACGGGCACGCCGGAATACTTCATCAGATCTTCCACCACCTTCTGGTCGAAGCCCCGGTACTCGATGCCGTCGAACATCCGGCCCAGGACCTTGGCGGTGTCGGCCAAGGACTCCTTCTTGCCCATCTGGGAGGACTTGGAATCCAGGAATGTGACCCCGGCGCCCTCGTCCATGGCCGCCACCTCGAAGGCGCAGCGTGTGCGGGTGGAGGTCTTTTCAAAGAGCAGGACGATGTTCTTGCCGGTGAGGGTGTCGCCCTTGACGCCGGCCTTCTTCTTGACCTTGAGCTCTTTAGCCAGGTCCAGCATATACCGGATCTCCTCGGGGGTGAAGTCCATGATGGTCAGGAAGGAACGGCCTTTCAGATCGACTGACATGTTTTGATTTCTCCTTTTTATCCAATATTCATATTTGCCGATGGTATGCAATACATCATACCATCTTTTCCCTTCGCTGACAAGGGTGGTATGAAGGGACTGTGACCAAAAAATGACGAAAAACTGGACATTTTATTGCTAAGGGATGAACAATCGGATTATTTTGAAATAGATTATAAACAAACATCGAAAACACTGAAAAAAATAAAACGGTATGGTAGGATGCAACCAAAAAGCGAGGGGAGGGACCTGCCGTGATCCGCTGGAAAAGAGCCGTGGCGCTCCTCCTTTTGCTGCTCCTTTTGCTGCCTCCCTGCGCCGCGTTGGCCGAGGGGGAGAAGGACGACGCGCCTCCTGCCCAGGCGGACGCGCTTCTCGTCGGCGCCCCGGAACAGGAGGCGGAAAACAGTTCTCTTCGGGTGAACGCCGCCGCTGAGGAAAGCCTTCGACGGCAGATCGAGGACACCTATGCGGCGGCCAAAAAGCGGGCCAGGCGCAAATCCTTCAAGGGGTACTGCGGGGCCTACGTGGCCAACCAGCTGGTGGTCCTGGGCATCAACGCCTCCTATCTCAGCGCCAACGGCAACAACACCTTCGAACTCTACAGGGACCTGGAGATCACCTCCGGGGGCTACCGGGTGACCGCCTACGGAGCCAGGGACTACACCCTGGAGGAAGCCCTGCGGGCCATCATGGGCAGGAACACCGCCGTCAGGAACATCCTGGTGGGGTTCCAAAAGGGCACCAGTTCCGCGGGGAAAAAGTACGGCCACGTGCTGTTCATCCACGGCATCCGAAACGGGAAGGTGTTCTATTCCGACAGCTGCGCCCGGATCGTAGACGACGTGAAATACAGGGAAGGGGAGCCCATCGTGTGCTCCCTGGAATCCTTCCTGGATCAATACGCCGGGTATAAGCTGGACGGCGTGGTCCATTTCCGGCAGGAGAAGAAGCTGCCTCAGCTGCCCATCCTGGAGGCGGCAGCCTCCACCAGCGAGGAAAAGCTGGTCAGCGAGGGCTGATCCTCCGACAGGGCGCCGAAGCCCCAGCTGGCGTAGAGGAACGGGATGCCGGCCGCCCGGGCGGCGGCCAGGTCCTTGGCGGTGTCGCCCACGTAGACGGCCCGCTCGATCCCATTCCGACGAAGGAGCAGGGAGATGTTCTCCCCCTTGTCCAGGCCCGTCCGGCCTGCGGTCTCGTGATCGTCGAACAGGGACGCCAGACCATGGCCGTGGAAGAAGGCCAGGGCGTAGTCCTCCGTGCAGTTGCTGACGAGGCCGATGAAGTAGCGCTCATGGAGGAGCCGCAGCGTCTCCCGGACCCGGGGATAGAGCCGGGCACCCCGCTCGTAGAGGTAGGGCGCTTCCGCAGCCAGGCATCGATCCGTCAGGGCGTATCGTTCCGCCGGCGGCAGGTCGGGGAACTGCGCGTCGCCGATCTCCCGGGGCGTCAGGCCCATGAGCCGGGACAGCTCCTCCGCCGTGATGCTGCGGCCCAGGGGCGAGAGCACCCGGTCCCAGCACAGCAGCACCTCCCGGGAGGAATCCCACAGCGTCCCGTCCAGATCGAACAAAATAGCCTCTTTTTTTTCTTTCATCTCCCGCGACTCCCTTTCTTTTGCCAGTATTGTACCCGCTGCGAGCCGGTTTGTCCAGATTGCAGCCGGGAAGGACATGTGATATACTGTTGTCACTATGGAAAAGATCGAGTATGAACTCATACGCTCCCGTCGGCGGACCCTGGCCGTGGAGGTGGACGCCGCGGGCCGGATCCTGGTCCGCGCGCCTCGCCTGATGCCCAAATGGCGCATCGAAGCCTTTGTCCAGGAGCGGGCGGACTGGATCGATCGGGCCCGGCAGCGGCAGGCCCGGCGGCAGCAGAACCTGCCCGAGATCCGGGAGGAGGACAAGGCCCTCTACGTGAAGCAGGCCAAGGTCATCCTGCCCCCGAAGATCGACTACTACGCCCGGCGCATGGGCGTGGTCCCCACGGGCCTTACGATCACCTCCGCCAAGACCCGCTTCGGCAGCTGCTCCGGGAAGAATCGGCTGTCCTTCTCCTGGCGGCTCATGGCCTATCCCGAGGCGGCCATC
The DNA here is from genome assembly GCA_902768995.1 of uncultured Eubacteriales bacterium. Classification (GTDB taxonomy): domain Bacteria; phylum Bacillota; class Clostridia; order Christensenellales; family CAG-138; genus RUG472. The sequence continues at coordinate 14,212 of CACXNN010000001.1, forward strand.
GACTACGTGGTGGTCCACGAGCTCGCCCACATACGGTACAAGGACCACAGCCGAGCGTTCTACGGGTTCATCGAAAGCGTGTTGCCCGACTATCGGGACAGGATCAAACTTCTCAAGGGAACGCAGGAGGCATAGGATGAAGAAGGTGTATTTCGCCGGGTCCATTCGGGGCGGGCGGCAGGACGCGGCCCTGTACGGGGAGATGATCGCGTATCTCGAAAAGAAAGGCTGCCGGGTGCTGACGGAGCACGTGGGCCTCGAATCCCTCCAGGCGGAGGGGGAGCGGACCATGACCGAGGAGGAGATATTCGAGCGGGACATGGCCTGGCTCCGGGAGAGCGATCTCGTCGTGGCGGAGTGTACCACCCCGTCCCACGGCGTGGGCTACGAGCTGGGCCGGGCAAGGGAGATGGGGAAGCCCGTCCACATCTTCTACGATCTTTCCCGGGGGCGGCTCTCCGCCATGTTGGCGGGGGACAGCTGCTTCATACTGCACCCCTATACGGATACAAAGGAGATATTCGAGGCTCTGGACCTGATCGCTCGCGGATAGAGGAGAGAGAACGAACATTGAAGCGGACGCTGAAAAACGGCATAGCGATCCTGCTCCTGCTGCTGTTGCTGGCGGGGGGCTGCATGACGCCCCCGTCTCAAATAGCCCATGAGCGGGTGCCCTCGCCTACGTCCGCCCTGTCGGAGCAGGTCGACCCCCTGGGGAAGGGCGAGACCGGCGAGGGGATCAAGCTGCAGGTCACCGAGGTCCGATCCTCCGGGGATCGGGAAGGTGCGTATGACAGCTGCCCGTCCCAGGACTGGTTCGAGCTCTACAACGCCGGCACCAGAACCGTGAGCCTGGGGAACCTGTACATCACCAACGACCCGGAGAAGCCCGATCAGCATCGCCTGCCCAAGGTCGCCCTGAAGCCGGGCCAGTATATGGCCATCTGCTGCTGCGACCACGAGGGCCATCCCTCCGTGTCCATGGGCATCGCCCGCCGGGGGGAGACGTTGTACATCTTTACCGGCAGCCGTCAGGAGGTATGCCGGATCGACGTGCCGCCCCTGGAGGCTGACGTGAGCTGGGGCCTTTCGGACGGCGTGTGGGGCTACTGCACGGAGCCCACCCCCGGCCGAGCCAACGGCAGGGTCTTCGCCTCCCTGGACCCGGTGGAGGTGGAATCCCTGGGGGTGAGCGTGTCGGAGGTGCTGATCTCGGGCAAGTACGCGGCCGTGACCCCCGACGGGAAATATTGTGATTTCGTGGAGCTCCACAACGACACGGACGGCCCCGTCTCCCTGAACAACTGGTATCTTTCCGACAGCGCGGACAACGTGGACAAATGGCCCTTCCCGGACGTGACGGTGGCGCCGGACGGGTATCTGCTGGTGCTGCTGGGCGGGGACGGCTCGCCCCGGCCCGACGGGCTCCTGCAGGCCGATTTCTCCGTGAACCGGCGGGAAAAGCTGGTCCTTTACGACGCCAAAGCCCTGGCCTATTCCGTGTTCTCCCTGCCGGAGAAGGTGCGATCCGACGTGTCCATGGGCCCTGACGGAGAATACTATCTTTGCCCCACGCCGGGCAAACCCAACGGTCCCGCCGCCTATACTGCCGCCGACGGGGGCGGCTACGACTATACCGGCGTCTTCATCAGCGAGGTCTGCGCCTATGGGGGAGCGGGCAGCGACGACTGGATAGAGCTGTACAACGCCACCGCGGAGCCCGTGGACCTGGCGGGCTGGCGGCTGGGGAAGGACCGGGAGGGGGAGAAGGTCATGGACCTCTCCGGCACCCTGGCCCCCGGGGGATACGCGGTGTTCGAGACCACCTCCCACGAGATACGCCGCCGGGACGGCGTGGGCTCCTTCGGCCTGTCCCTGGCGGGGCAGACCCTGTATTTGGAGGACGAAACGGGCCAGCTCAGGGACGAGTTCGCCACGGGTGTGCTGAAACCAGAGGGGAGCTCGGGCCGCATCGAGGGCAACGGCGCCATAGCCCGGGCCTTCTTCAACAAGCCCACCAAGGGCGCCCGCAACAGCGACCAGTACGCCTTGGGCTACGCCAAGGCCCCTCAATTCTCCGAGACCGGCCTCTATCAGACGAGCCCCTTCGACCTGGTGTTGACCTCCGGCGAGGGCGCCGTCATCCACTACACCACCAACGGCAGCGAGCCCACGGCCTCCTCCTCGGTGTACGACGGTCCCATCGAAATCAAAAAGAATACGGTGGTCCGGGCCTTCGCCCAGCAGGACGGGCTCCTGGACAGCGAGATCGTCACCTATACCTTCCTCTTCACGGAGCCCCACCAGCTGCCGGTGGTCTGTATCTCCCTGCGGCCCAAGGACCTGGAGGCGCTGGCCTCCGCCCGGTCCAAGGTGTCCGCCAGCAAGGAGCAGCGCAAGGGGTACTTCAGCTACTACGAGGGCGGCAAGCTTTCCACCCAGTTCCCGGCGGACTTCAAGACCAAGGGCGCGGGCACCCTGGGCTACGAGCAGCTGTCGCTGACCATCCACCTGAGGGGGAAGTACGGCCAGGGCAGCGTGACCTATCCCTTCTTTAGCGAGTACGGCTGGCGGGAGTACACCTCCCTGTGCATCCGCAACTCCGGCCAGGACAATTCCTCCGCCCGCATCCGGGACTCCTTCGCCGCCCGGCTCTGCTTCGGTTTGAATATCGACGTGGCGGTCACCCGGCCGGTGGCGGTGTACATCAACGGGAAGTACTACGGCCTCTACGATCTCAACGAGGACCAGAACGACGATTATCTCGAGAGCCACTTCGGCATCGACAAGAAGAAGGTGGAGATCATCCGCTACAACTCCCGGCTGGTCAAGGGCACCAAGACCGACTGGAACCGGGTCACCAACTACGCCAAGAACAAGGACCTGTCCAAGGACGCCGCCTACGAATCCTTCGTCCAGTGGGTGGACCCGGATTTCTTCATCGACTATCTGGTGTGCTCCATCTATCTCAGCAACGGGGACATGGCCAATCAGAAGTACTGGCACACCACGGACAACGCCATCCGCTGGCGGGCCATCTTCTACGACTTCGACTACGCCATGGGCTACAACGACGGCTCCGTGAAGCGGAACCTGATGAAGAACTTCTTCAGCATGGACGGGACACCCACCGCCAGCGACACCCTGTATACCTACATCCCGGCGGCACTGGTGCAGAACAAGGCCTGGCGGGAGAGGTTCATCGAACGGTACGTGGAGCTGACGGTGACCACCTTCGCCCCGGAGCGGGCCAATCGGATCCTTCGGGAGCTGCAGGACGAAATGGCCTCCGAGATGCCCCGGCATATCGCCCGCTGGGGCAGGCCCTCCTCCATGGCGAAGTGGGAAAGCAACGTGGACCAGATCCAGAAATGGATGGACGCCAGGCCCGCCTACGCCCTGGAGAACCTTCGCAAATACTTCAATCTCAAGCAGAGCTACATCGACGAGCTGGTGGCAAAATATACACCGGCGGGCTGAAAAACGGTATATAAAAACGGACGCGGTCTTCCGCGTCCGTTCGTACTTTTGTCGCTTATGCCCAGATGAACCATATGAGCAGGTAGCCCGTGATCACCGCGGCCAGGGTGAAGGGCACGCCGAACTTCATGAAGGTCCCGGCCTTCACCTCGTACCCCTCCCGGCGCAAGATGCCGATGCCCGCGATGTTGGCGGAGGCGCCGATGGGGGTCAGGTTCCCGCCCAGGGTGGCGCCGCAGAGGAGGCCATAGTAGAAGAGCTTGGGGCTGATGGCCGCGCCGCCCGCGGAGGACAGGTCAGCCGCCAGCACCGCCACCACGGGCAGCATGGTGGTGGTATAGGGGATGTTGTCGATGAAGGCGGACAGGAGCACCGACACCCACACGATCACGCTGTATACCAGGAACAGGTCCCACCGGGTGCCGCCGCCGTTGAGCTTGGCGATGGTCTGGCCCAGGAGGTCGATGACCCCGGCCCGGGAGATGCCGCCGATGACCACGAACAGGCCCATCAGCAGGACGATGGTGTAGTAGTCGATCTCCTTCAGGGCCCCCTTCACAGTGGCGGCGTCCTTGTTCTTGACGAAGTCCCGGATGAGACCGATCACGAAGAAGCCCACGCAGATGAGGCCGTTGGTGATGTCCGGCTTATAGAGCTGGCCGGGCTGAGCGCCGTTCTCGTAGGGGATGAAGGACACGGCGATGAGGCAGACCAACGTGCCGAGGAGCAGCCAGGTGGGGAACAGGTCCTCCACCTTGGTCCTCTCGTGCATGTTCACCGGGTCGTTTTCGTGCCGGAACATGAACAGGAGCACCAGCGCGCTCATGAGGGCGCCCAGCTCCACCACGAAGAACATGCCCATCTTGCCCTCGTCCACGAAGAAGTCCAAAAAGTCCAGGTTGGCGGCCTTGGCGAGCAGGATGCTGGTGGTGTCGCCCACCAGGGTGGCCGCGCCCTGCAGGTTGCTGCTGACGGCGATGCAGATGATGGGGGCCACGGGGGAGATATGGAGCTTCCGGCACATGGCGAGGGCCACCGGCGCGATCATGAGCACGGTCGCTACGTTGTCCACGAAGGCGGAGATGAACCCGGCGAACAGGGACAGGGACAGGACCGCCCACTTGACGCTGGGGGTCTTGTCCACCAGCACGTCCGCCATGAGCTGGGGCATCTTGGACTCGATGAACAGATACACCGTGCCCATGGTGCCCACGATCATCATGATCACGTTCCAGTCGATCTCCTTCAGGGCTTCCAGGGGCGAATAGGCGTAGCCGGGGAACAGTCCCGTGGAGCCCACGATCACGAAGATCAGGGCGGAGATGACGGCGGCGTGGGGCCGGATCTTTTGAAAAGCCATCATCACCACGTAGGTCACGGCGAAGAGGATGAGGGCAAACAGGGTGATAGTCTCCATACAGGGACTCCTTTGCATTTTCTGCTGCCTATACCTTACCATATTTTGTGAGCGCTTTCCAGCCCCCGGATGCAGGAAATCGCGCAAAAAAAGAGATAAATTTGCACGCCTTTCGGGGGAATAGTCTATCGTGGATAGACTGAGACTATTTATAGGCGCTGTCCGAGCATGAAAAAGCCGCCTCGAAGGGCGGCGCGGAAAGGGTCAGGCAGCCTTCTTCCGGCGGAACAAAAGAAGCGCTACGGCCAGCGTAACGAGGGCTACGCCGCCCACCACAGCGGCGATGACGCCCCGATTGGAGACCGTGGGGAGCTCTTCGGGGGCCTCGTAGCCCGAGGGCACGGCCGCCTTCTTCTCGCCGGACAGCTGGTCGTTGGCGGGGTCGTCCAGGCAGAACCACTTGTTGCGGATGCCGTAGACATAGGAAACGTACCCCCACTGCCGGCCCTGCTCGTCGGTATAGAGCTGCTCCGCCGTCAGGTCCAGATTGCCCATCTGCAGGGGATTGGGTGCGCCGGGGTATTCGTACAGGTACACGCTCTTGCATTCCATCGTCATGGTGTTCGTCGGGGTCGTGATCTTGTCGGCGTGTTCCTCCCGGAAAGCGATGTGGTCGTATTGGACCATGGTGTACCCCAGGGGCGCCCAAGCTCCATGCCGCTCCGAAAAGCCCCAGACGATGCCCTGCTTGTCCGTGTAGGTCCACTGGCAGTAGAACGCGGCTCCGTTTTGCAGGGTCTCTGCCACGGTGCCGCCGGGGGCAGTGTAAAGGTTCAGTGAGCCGTCGGGTCCGTCAGCCAGGTACGTGCGGCCCTCCCGATGCTGGCACTCCTTCTGGTGGGTCCGATAGAAGCCGTTGTCCGGCTCCACGATCACGTCGGCGAAAGCCAGGGACGGCAGCAGCAACAGCAGGGCGAACGCCAAGGCAAGGATTCTTTTCATGGATAGATACCTCCTTTAGATCAGTTGGTTCAATACAAAGCCCAGGGAGAAGGACAGGGTGTTGGCGATCAGGGAGAAGCGGTACGGCCGCTCATAAAGGCCGCTGTACCGGTACAGGAGCCCTTCCGCCGCCACGGCCCCCAGCTCCAGGGCCGCAACCGGGAGCCAGCCCTCCGGCAGGAAGCTGTGGAGCAGCACCACCGGTGGGTTGGTGATCAGGTTCACCAGGGCGCAGAGGAGCAAAGCTTTGCCTCGCTTGCCCGTGCTCAGGGCGAAGGCACATTCGATGATCTCCGTAAGCCCCAGGGACAGGAGCAGGGAGAGGACCAGCTCATCCATGGGCGGCCTCCTTCCGAAGGCCTGCCCACAGCAGCCCCAGGCTCAGCAGCACCAGCCCCGCCCAGGCGTAGCCGGGCAGGGCGAAGGAAAGGCCTCCGAACCGGGGCAGCATCCCTACGAACAGGGCGCAGGTCAAAAGCCCAAAGGCGGTCCCCTTGGCGCCGGGCAGGCGCCGGGCCGCTTCCAATAGGGTCAGGGGCATGGTCATGTTGAACAGGAACAGGGAGAGCAGCGTCACGTACCCCCGGGGCAGGAGCAGCAGCGCCGCCGCCGCGCCCAGGGACAGGGCTGCCGTTCGCCGAAGCCCCAAGCGGTCCCCCAGGAAGCCGCCCGCGGCTTTACCCGCGGCTAGGCACAGCACCGGCACCAGGCCGGGCAGGTCGGGAAGTTCCGGGGAGAAGGAACCGCCGCCCAGCATCGAGCGCAGGGCCACCACCAGGAACAGGCATACGAGGGGCAGACGATCCCCCTTCGGCAGGGAGATGGACAGAGGCGCGTTCGAAGATGCCAGCGCGTCTTTTCCGATCACCAGGCCAGCGCCCGCCAGGATCAGGAGCAGGGGCATGGCCCAGCCGCAGCGAAGGAGCAGGGGCCCGCCCGCCGTGCCCAGATACAGCCCAACGGCCCCGGGGGACACGAATACGCCCAGGGGCGCGGCCCTGTCGCTTTCGTTCAGCACCTCCAGACCGCCGCCCACGTGGAACATGCCGTTGCCTACGCCGCAGAGGACGGCAGCCAGCAGGGGAGAGTCCGTCGGCAAGAAGCTCATAGCCACCAGACCGCAGCCGACGGCGGCAAAGGGCAGATTCCGGTTCAGCCTGTCCGCCAGCAGCCCCAGGGGCAGCTGCAGTGCAAAGGCGCAAGCGTTGTAGAGGACCATCCACAGCCACCAGCCAGCGTCCAGGCGCAGCCGCCCGAAGAAGAGGGCGGCGCAAGCCATGTCCACGCAGAAATGGGTGACGGACAACAGGGTCAGCTTCTTCACGGCGCACCGTCTCCTTTCGTATATAATACCGGCAGGGGCAAGAAAAGGTTGCAAAACGATTTTGGGGATTGTACAATAATCATAAGGCCTGTGCCTGCATTATATCAGAACGAAGCGAGGTCAGCAATTCATGAATCAGAAGTACAGCAACTCTATCGGCGTTCTCGTCCCGGAAGTGATGCTCCCGCCCCAGGGAACGGATATGAAGAAGTGGGCCGTGGTGGCCTGCGACCAGTTCACCTCTCAGAAGGAGTATTGGGAGGAGGCCCGCCAAATCATCGGCGACGCGCCCTCCACGCTGGACCTGATCCTGCCGGAAGCGTACCTTGGGAGCCCCGACGAGCCCGAGCGCATCGCCAAGATCAAGGCCAACATGAAGGAATACCTGAAGAAGGGGATCCTGCAGAAGCAGCCGGAGGGCTTCGTGCTCATCGAGCGCACCGCCAACGGCAACACCCGCCACGGTTTGGTCATGGCCCTCGATCTCGAGGAATACGACTACTCCAAGGGTTCCGGCACCCTGATCCGGGCCACCGAGGGCACCATCGTCTCCCGCATCCCGCCCCGGCTGAAGATCCGGGAAGGCGCGGCGGTGGAGCTGCCCCACATCCTGGTGCTGATCGACGACCCGGAGAGGACCGTCATCGAGCCTTTGGTAAAGAAGGCGGCAGAATTGCCTTGCCTCTACGATACGGACCTGATGCTGGGCGGCGGCCACATCTCCGGCCGGTTGGTGGCGGGGGAGAAGGACGTGGAGAACGTCCTCGCGGCCCTCACCAAGCTGGCCGACAAGGAAGCTTTCGAGAAGAAGTACGGCGATCATCCCGTGCTCCTCTTCGCCATGGGCGACGGCAACCACAGCCTGGCCACCGCCAAGGCCAACTGGGAGAAGATCAAGGCCGCCCTGCCGGAAGATGAGCGGGCCGACCATCCCGCCCGGTACGCCCTCATCGAGCTCAACAACGTCCATGACGAGGGCATCGTCTTCGAGCCCATCCATCGGGTGGTCTTCGGCGTCAACGGCAAGCTCCTCATCGACGCTCTGACCAAGAAGCTGGCCGAGCAGAACGAGGGCGTCCAGGTGCTCCCCATCGCCAGTGAGGCCGTGGGCGGCGAGAAGCACATCATCCCCTTCTTCTATGAGGGGGTGGAGGGCACCTTCGTGGTCAGCGGCCCGGCGGCGCAGCTGGCCGTAGGCACCCTGCAGAACGCCATCGACGCCGTGCTCAAGGAGCTGGGCGGCGAGGTGGACTACATCCACGGGGACGACGTGGTGAAGGACCTGGCGAAGAAGCCCAACGCCGTGGGTTTCCTGCTCCCCACCATGCTCAAGGGCGAGCTGTTCTCCACCGTGGTCTACGACGGCGCCCTGCCCCGCAAGACCTTCTCCATGGGCGAGGCCGCCGAGAAGCGGTACTACCTGGAAGCGCGGCTGCTGGAGAAATAAAGCAAAAAAGAATCCCATAAAATGGCGAAAGGAACGGAGTGATCCGTTCCTTTCGCGTTGGGAGAGAGGGTTTTGGGATAGGAAACTTTCCATCTATGGTCAGTCTATCTCGAAAACCTTAAATCAACCTTAAACAATATATGATTTTCTTTCAGCGTTTCGCCGTCAGCACGCCCCTTAGGTCGTAGATGGCGTGGCGGGGGCATTTCACGGCGCACATGCCGCAGGAGAGGCACAGGCTTTCGTCGATAGAGGATAGATCGTCCGCTACCTTCGCCGCACCGGAGGGGCACACCTTTTCGCAGATGCCGCAGCCGATGCAGGACACCTGGCAGGCGGTCCGGGCAACCTTGCCCGGGTCCCGGTTGGAGCACTTGACCACCATGGGGCAGTTCGGGTCGTGGAGATGAATGATCTCCTGGGGGCAGGCGTCCGCACAGGCACCGCAGCCCAGGCACAGGCTCTCGTCCACCTCCGCCACGCCGCAGTCGTTGATGGCGATGGCGTCGGCGGGGCAGACGGACACGCAGGCCGCGCAGCCGATGCAGCCGTAGGAGCAACTATCGCTCCGGCAGCCTCCGTTGCAGGCCACCAATGCAACTTGCTTCTCCATTATCGGCCCCTCCTTTCGTAGGGCGTATCAGACAGGGGGAGCTTCGTCCGCCGCTGCCCGTCCAGCTGATAGTAGGCTTCCGCGATGGCCGGGGCCGTGGGGATGGAGGTGATCTCCCCGATGCCGATGGCCCCGCAGGCCACGTCGAGACCCGGTTTATCCACCACGATGGCCTTGATCTCTGGGATCTCGTGGGCCCGGAACAGGCCCAGCTTGCCGAACTTGTCGATGGGCTTGCAGTTGTCGTCGATGGGGTACTGCTCCCGGAGGGCGTAGCCCATGCTCATGACCACGCCGCCCTCGATCTGCCCCTCGCAGGATTTGGGGTTCACGGCCTTGCCCACGTCGTGGACCGCCACCATGGACTCGATCTTGCCGGTCTTTCGATCCAGCACGCACATCTGGGTGGCGTAGCCGTAGGCCACGTGGGACACGGGGTGGGGCACGTCGGCCCCCAGCTTGTCGGTCTTAGCCAGATACTCCCCATAGAACACCTCGCCGTTCAGCTCCTGCAGCGTCCTGGTCTTCAGGGCCTCCGTCAGCTTTTCGCAGGCCCGGCGGCAGGCTTCGCCGGTGATCAGGGTTTGGCGGGAACCGGAGGAGTCGCCGGAGTCCGGGGCGATCCAGGTGTTGGACCGCTCGTAGACGATATCGTCCCGCTGTAGCGGCGTGTTGGTCACCACCATCTGGACGAGGACGGTCCCAAGACCCTGGCCGATGCAGGAGGCGCCGGCGTAGATATGGACCTTGGCGTCGTCCTCCACGATGAGTTTGCAGCGGCCCCAGTCCGGGAGCCCCACGCCCACGCCGGAGTTCTTCATGGCGGAGGCGAGGCCCACCGGCTTCCCGGCGGCTACGGCGGCGTCGTAGTAGGGTTTGATGGCCTCCAACGTCTCCACGAGGCCCGTCTCCGGCCCCACGATCTGGCCGTTGGGCAGCTCCTGCCCGGGCCGGATGGCGTTCCTATAGCGGATCTCCCAGGGGGAGATGCCGATCCTCTCCGCCATCTCGTTGAGCAACGATTCGATGGCGAAGCAGGTCTGGGTCACGCCGAAGCCACGGAAAGCCCCGGCGGGGGGATTGTTGGTGTAGTAGGCCGTGCCCTCGATTTCGAAGTTCTGGTAGTTGTAGGGGCCGGAGGCGTGGGTGCAGGCCCGTTCCAGCACGGGGCCGCCCAGGGAGGCGAAGGCGCCGGTGTCGGAGTAGACGGAGGCCTTCACGCCCTGGATGATGCCGTTTTCGTCGCAGCCGATGGTGAAATCCATCCAGAAGGGGTGGCGCTTGGGGTGGATAAGGAGGCTCTCCGCCCGGCTCAGCTTCACCTTCACGGCCCGGCCTGTGAGGTGGGTGATGAGGGCCGCGTGGTGCTGGACCGTCATGTCCTCCTTGCCGCCGAAGCCGCCGCCCACCAGCTGGTTCTGGACCCGGACCTTGTCGCTGCCCAAGAGAATCTTGCACTCGTGGAGGGTGGTGTGGGAGGACTGGTCCGTGGACAATACGCGCACGTACCCGTCCTCGTCCCTATACGCTACGGCGCACTCGGGTTCCAGGAAGGCGTGCTCCGTCCAGGGGGTCTCGAAGTGCTTGGAGATCACGTATTTCGACCGGGCGATGGCCCCCGTGGCGTCGCCCCGGCTCACGTGCTTGTAGGCCTGGACGTTGTTTTCCTCCTCGTCGAAGACCCGGGGCGCGTCGGGTTCCTTGGCCTCCTCGGGGCCGTGGACGGCGGGCAGGGGCTCGTAGGTCACCTTCACCAGCTTCTTGGCCTTCTCCAGGGTCTCCTGATCCTCGGCCACCACGAGGGCGATGGGGTCCCCCAGCCAGTGGGTCAGGCCCCCCACGGGGATGAGGGAGTACTGGTCGTGCTTGATATGGCCCACCTTGTTCTCCCCGGGGATGTCCTCGGCGGTGAGCACCGCCACCACCCCGGGTAGGGCCTTGGCCTTGCTTATGTCGATCCCCAGCACCCGGGCCCGGGGGTACTGGCTCCGGACCGCGGAGCCGTAGGTCATGCCGGGCAAATACCAGTCGTCCGGGTACTTGCCGTAGCCCAGCACCTTTTCCTCCACGTCCAGCCGGTGGACGCTGCTGCCCAGCTTCCAATCGGCCTCGGAGGGCTCCGGGATCACGCCCGCCTTCTTCAGCTGCGCCGCCAGCTCGATGGCCTTGATGATCTTTACGTAGCCCGTGCAGCGGCAGTAGTTGTTGCGGATGGCGTAGCGCATCTGCTCCTCCGTGGGGTCCTCCACCTTGTCGAGGAGCGCCTTGGTGCAGAGGACCATGCCCGGGATGCAAAAGCCGCACTGGACGGCCCCGGCTTCTCCGTAGGCGTAGGTGTAGAGCTTCTTCTCAAAGTCGGAAAGCCCCTCCACGGTGATGACGTGCCTGCCCTCGAGCGCGTCCGTCTTGGGCACGCAGGCCCGGCAGGTCTCCCCGTCGATGAGCACGGTACAGGCCCCGCAGGCCCCTTCGGAGCAGCCGTCCTTCACGGAGGTGAGCTGAAGCTCGTCCCGCAAAAACCGCAGCAGGGTCTGGTTCTTCTTAGCCGTGACCGCCTGTCCGTTCACAAAGAATGTAGCCATAGTTCTCCTTTAGACCAGCAGGTAGGGGTAGTCCTTCAGCACCGTCAGGATCAGCACCTCGATATCCTTGTCGAGATCGTTCTCCTTGGCGAGGTCGTATTTCTTCTCTATGCCGTTCAACCGGACCTTCACCTGCTTCCGCTTCAGGCTGGTCACGCAGAAGCCCTGGTTGGTGCTGTCCGCGAAGTCCTTCTCGTTCTCGAACAGGGTGAACTTGTCCTTGTAGGGCCGGGAGGCGTAGGGACAGAAGGAGGCGCAGTTGCCGCACTCGTTGCAGAGGTAATCGAGGTGCAAAATCTGGGGCTCCTTTTTGCCAGGCACCCGGATGGCGGCGTTAGCCCGGTTGGGGCACACGGACACGCAGTTTTCGCAGAGTTCGTTGCAGTGCATGCACACGTCCTCCGGGTCGCCCTCAAGCTTCACCAGGCTCTTGCGCTCCACGAGCTTCCCTTCGCCCACCTCCGCGCCCTTGGGCAGGGCGTAGGACCGGGCCTCGCCCACGATGGCCTCCGTGGCCGCCAAGGCGTCCGCCATGGCTTCCACCACAGTGGCGGGGCCCCGCCGGGCGTCGCCCAGGACGAAGATCTTCCCATTCCGCAGCACGGGCCGCCCCTTCTCGTTGAGACCGGCGCCGTAGGAGAGGAGCAGGTCGGTGTCCACCTTCTCGCCCAGGGAGGCGATGAGGGCGGAGCAGGGGAGGGAGACCTCCTCGCCCGTGTCCACGGGGCTCCGGCGGCCGGAGGCGTCCGGCTCGCCCAGGACCATCCGATGGCAGAGCAGGCTTTCCCCGTCAGCCTTTACGGGGGCCAGCAGCTCCTTGAACTGCACGCCCTCCTTCAGAGCGAGGAGCATCTCCTCCTCGTCGGCGGGCATGTACTTCTTGGTGCGGCGGTAGACGATGGACACATCCTTCACGCCGGGCACCCGCAGGGCCGCCCGGGCGCAGTCCATGGCCGTGTTGCCCGCGCCGATGACGATCACGTGCTCGCCCAACTCCACGGGGTCGTTCCGCTTCAGGGCCTTCAAAAAATCGATGGCGTTGTATTCCTTCCCGCCGATGTCCAGCTGGGAGGCCTTCTCGGCGCCCACGGCCAGCAGGATGTAGTCGTACTCCTTCTCGAGCTCGCTCAGGGCGGGGGCGGGGGCGCCCAGCACGAAGTTCGCCCCCAGGGAGGAGATGAGCTTCACGTCCCGGTCGATAGCCGCCGCCGGGATGCGGAAGGCGGGGATCACGTGGCGGACGGTGCCGCCCAGCTCCTTCTCCTTCTCGAACACGGTGACCTTGGCCCCTGCCCGGGAAAGATAGAAGGCCGCCGCCATGCCCGCGGGGCCGCCGCCGACCACGGCCACCCTGGCCTTCGTCAGATGCTCCTTCTTCACGCCCCGGGCCATGAGAGCCCCGAAGCCCTTCCGGGCGGCGGTGAGCTTCGCTTTGCGGATGTTCACACTCTCGTCGTAGAAGTTCCGGGTGCAGCGGCTCATGCAGGGATGGGCGCAGATGGTGCCCGTGATGAAGGGCAGGGCGTTCTTTTCCGTGATGAGCTTCAACGATTCGGGGTACTTGCCCTTCTCGTTCAGGGCCAGGTACCCGGGGATGTCCTGATGGATGGGGCAGCCGCCCTGGCAGGGGGCCGTGAAGCAGCTGAGAAGCGGCACCTGCTCCTGGCTCTTGCGGCTGGGCAGGGGCTTGATGGGCTTGCGGTGGTGCACGTCCTGGGCCGCCTTGTCGGAGAGGGCCCGGACCGCGGCGGGATTGACGCCCGTGAAGGGCTTGTAGGCGCAGCGGGAGACCTCGTTCGCCAGCTCCCTGAACCGGTCGTAGCCGCCGGGCTTCAGGATGGTGGTGGCCACGGTGATGGGCCAGATGCCCGCCCTAAAGAGGGCCTTCAGGTTGAAGGCGTCCGCACCGCCGGAGAAGGACAGCCGAAGCTTCCCGTCGAACTCCTCCGCCATGCGGGCGGCCATCTCGATGGTCAAGAGGTACAGGGACTTGCCGCTCATGTACATCTCCTCGCTGGGGAGCTCGCCCGCCTTCACGTCCACGGGGCAGGTGTTGCTGAGCTTCAGGCCGAAGGTGACGCCGTTGTCCGCCGCCAGCTTGATAAGCCGGTGGAACATGGGCACCGCGTCCTTGTACTGCAGGTCCTCCCTGAAGTGGTGATCGTCGAAGGACACGTAGTCGAACCCGGCTTCGTCCAGGCGCTTCCGGGCGAAGTCGTAGCCCAAAATGGTGGGGTTGCACTTCACCAGGGTGTGGAGCTTCTTCTCGGTGATGAGGTAGCTGGCGATACTCTCGATCTCCTGGGGCGGGCAGCCGTGGAGGGTGGAGATGGTGACGCTGGTGCAAATATGGGGGTCGATGCCGTCGATGTAGTCGGCAAGCTCCGGCAGCTGCTTTTTGGCTTCCTGGATAGCTTTCTGGAACGCTTCCGTCCGGGAGGCGTCCTTCATGCCCTCGATGAAGGTATCGATCTTCTCCGTCTTGATCCCGGCCAGATCGTAGCCCACGCTCATGTTGAACATGAACCCGTTGGGGTCCCCGAGATGCCAGAGCTTGGAGATGATCTTGATGACCACGTAGGCGTTCACGTACTCCGTGAAGGCCTGGGGCACGGTGAGCTCCGTGGACCACTCGCAGTTGTAGCCCTCGTCGTCCGCCTTGATGCAGGGCCGGTTGATGCATCGGGCCAGGTCCTCGCCATCCATCTTCTGGACCGTCTTCAGCTCGAAGAACCGGGCCCCGGTGAAGTACCCGGCCACGATGTTCTCCGAAAGCTGGGTGTTGGGGCCCACCGAACAGGGGCAGCCCCGGCCGCTCCGCCTCGTATTTGGCGTGGACGCCGAAGACGGTGCCCTCCTGGGCGTACTCCGTCAGCACCCGGTCGAGGAGCTTGTCAAAGGGAATGGGGTTCATCCGTTCGCTCATAGGTCATATCCTCCTGAAACTTTATCCGTTGTAGCTGTCGAGGGCCTTCCAGAGCTTCACGCTCTCCTCCATGGTGTGGGCGTTGATGGCCTCCTCGTCGATGCCCACCAGCTTCCGATCCTGCATGAGGATGCGGCCCGCGCACATGGTGAATTCGCACTGGCGGCCCGTCATGCCGAAGATCATGTGGCCGTCGATGTTGTCCCCGGAGAAGGGGGAGAAGGGCTTGTAGTCCATGACGATCACGTCCGCGGCGTAGCCCTCCTTCAGCTTCCCCAGCCTGTCGGGGAAGTACTTCGAAGCGATCTTCGCGTTGTTCTCAAAGAGCATCTTGGTCACCTCGCCCCAGGCCACGTTGGGCATGCAGGCGTTGTGCCGCTGGATGATGAGGCTCACCTTCAACGCCTCCAGCATGTCGAAGGTGTAGCTGTCGGTGCCCATGCCCACCAGGATGTCCTTGGCCATCATCTGGCGGATGGGGGAGCAGCCCACGGCGTTGCCCATG
>CACXNN010000002.1 GCA_902768995.1 uncultured Eubacteriales bacterium
ACCCCGGAGGCGTGCTTCGGATACATGTACGACTTCCCCGAGAACAAGGCCCAGTTGAGCCTGTTCGATCTATAAAACAAGCGGCTCTCCGAACGGATCGGAAAGCCGCTTTTACTTTGCTTTTGGGTTACTCTACGAACAGGTCCACGAACTGGAAGGTCCGGCAGTCCACCAGGCCCCGGTTGGTGAGGCGCAGCTCCGGCAGGCAGGCCAGGGGGATGAGAGCCATGGTCATATAGGGGGAGTTGATGACGCAGCCCATCTGCTGCCAGGCGTCGCTGAGCTTGCCGACCAGGTCCGCCATCTCCTCCACGGGCAGGTCGTTCATAAGGCCCGCGATGGGCAGGGGCACCAGAGCCAGCACCTTGCCGTCCGCCACGGCACAGAGGCCGCCGCCGCATTCGATCAGGGTGTTGGCGGCGAGAGCCATATCCTCGTCGTTGGTACCGGCCACCAGCAGGTTGTGGGCGTCGTGGGCCACGGTCTGGGCCATGGCGCCCTTCTTGAAGCCGAAACCTTTCAGGAAGCCAACGCCCTTGGTGCCGGTCTCGTGATGGCGCTCGAAGACGGCCATCTTCAGCAGGTCTTGCCCGGGATCGGCCTCCAGATACCCATCCTTGGCCTTCAGCTCCATGATGCGCTCGTAGTTGCCCACCCGGTTGGGGATGATCTCGATGACCCGGGTCTTGACCACGTCCTTGTCCTTGGGCGCGGCGATCTTGAAGCTGGCAGCGGTGATGGGATGGCCCACGTGCATGGTGTCGTAGATATGGGCAGGGAAGTTGGGCTTGCCGATCTCCACGGTCATCTTCCCGTTCTCCGCCACCACGTCGCCGTCGATGATGGTGCGGGTGATGCGGATATCGTTGAGATCGTCGAAGAACACGATGTC
This sequence comes from uncultured Eubacteriales bacterium, assembly GCA_902768995.1. Lineage (GTDB taxonomy): Bacteria > Bacillota > Clostridia > Christensenellales > CAG-138 > RUG472. The sequence goes on from CACXNN010000002.1 coordinate 893, forward strand.
GGCGCACTTGCCCGGGGCGATGCTGCCCATCTCGTGGTCCATCCTGAAGCAGGTGGCCGGATTGATGGTCACGTACTGGATGGCCTTGATGGGGTCCAGCCCTTCCTTGATGGCGCAGCGGACGATATGGTCCAGATGCCCGTCCTGGATCAGGGTATCGGGATGGGTGTCGTCGGAGATCAGGCAAGCGAAGCGGTCGTCGATATGGTTGTCCAGCACCGCCTTGATGATGACGGGCATGTCGTGCCAGGCGCTGCCGTAGCGCATGAGGGCGTACATGCCGTGGCGCATCTTCTCCAGCACGTCCTCCGCCCGGGTGGATTCGTGGCAGCAGCGGACGCCGGAGGCGATATAGGCGTTGAGACCCATGCCCGTGTCGGGCACGGAGTAGTGGCCGGTGATGACCTGATCCGCCTTCAAGGTCTCCGCCAGCTCCCCGTGGATGTTGGGTTCCGCCCAGAGCACGTTGGGGAAGCTCATCATCTCCCCAAGACCCATGATGCCGTCCCAGGTCATCATCTCCCGGACCTCCTCGGGGCCGATGTGGGAGCCCGTGTCCTCGAAGCCCGCCACGGCGGGCACGCAGGAGGGAACATTGGACATGGCCTTGAGGGGGGCGCGCTTGGCGTCGTCGATCATGGCCTTCACGCCCTCGGGGCCGCAGACGTTGCAAATCTCGTGGGGGTCCATGAAGATGCCGGTGGTCCCGTGGGGCACCACCGCCCGGGCGTATTCGCCCACGCTGATCATGGAGGATTCCACATGGATATGGGCGTCCATGAAGCCCGGCGCGATGTATTGGCCGGCAGCGTCGATGACCTTGGTGTTCTCGCCGATGCAATGGGCGGCGTCGCCCACGAGGGCGATCCGGCCCTGGGCAATGGCTACGTCGATCCCTTCCTGGATCTCGGCGGTGCAGACGTTCACCAGCTTGGCATTGCGGATGACCAGCTCCGCCTTCTCCACGCCCATAGCCACTCGGGCCATGGTCTGGGTCACTTCGTATAGGGGCTTCTTGCAGAATTTGTTCAGCATCCCGTTCACCTCCTGTTTATTAAATAAAGTATACCATACTCCCGCCTGTTTGTACACCCGTCAGGTTTTGTTTGCCCTGACGGGATAGATATGGTAGAATACAAAAAACGAAACGGGAACCATATTTGCATGACAGGCAAAGAGATGCTTCTATATAATTCCCTCAAGGGGCTATATCTGCTGGACAAAGCGGATACGCACAGAGTGGTGTCCGACCTGATGGGCCTGCAGGCCCAGTTCGCCAACTATCCCAAAGCGTCTCTGAAGATTCGGGCCTCGGATTACCGGGAGGCCGACCCCTTCGCGGGACTCGTGAAGATATGGTCCCATCGGGGCACCATGCACCTGGTGCCTGAGGACGAGCTGGGGCTCCACCTGTCGGCTTATGATAACGCCGGGCCCTTCGTCCATGGGTATTGGGGTATCTCTCAGACGGACGCCGAGTATTGGGCTCCCTTTCTCGAAGAGGAGATAGGGAAAGGCAACAACAGCCGAGACGGGCTCAAAGCCGCCTGCGCCGATAAGGGCATGGGGGAGGAGCTGCTCCATCAGGTGTTCTACGGCTGGGGTGGGCTCATCCGGGAGATGATCTGTCGGGGCCGGATCGTATGCGGCACGGGAACGCAGAAGGCCTATTTTCTGCCGAAGTCCGTTCAGTGGATGGATCGGGACCAGGCCCGGCGGGTATTCCTCAGGCGGTACTTCCTGCACTACGGCCCGGCCACCCTGTCCGACTGCCGCTATTTCTTCGGCAATTGGAAGAAGGCGGATATGGACCCGCTGCTGCAAGAGCTACTGCCGGAGCTATGTTGCACCGTGATCGACGGCAAGAAATATTACAGTCTCTACGATCCCATTAAAGACGGGGCCATTCCGGCGTGCGTCCTGGTACCCGGCTTCGATCAACTGGTCCTGGGGTACAAGGATCGGGAACGCATGATCGACGGGCGGTTTTTACGGGAGCTGACCAATATCTCCGGCATCATCTCTCCATCCATCCTGATCCGGGGCCGCATCCAGGCCCGGTGGAAGCTGGACGGTCAAAAGGTCATCGTCACCTCCTTCGACAAGCGGCTGAAGAAGGACGAAGCCGCCATACGCCGGAAGGTGAAAGAGGTATTCGCAAAGCAGGTCCAACAGGTCCTTTTCACGGAAGCATAGGAGGGGAGGATGTCTACGGGGAAGCTGACGCTGTACACGCCCACGCTGGACGATCTGTGGTTCCGGCAGCGGATGCTGGAGGACGAGGAGACCATGTCTTATAACCGGGCTTGGGGCGGCACCATCCCATGGCCACGGGAACGGTGGGCCTCCTGGTATGAGCATTGGATCGTCCATCCCGAGGGGAAGCGATTCTATCGGTATCTCAAGGACGAGGATACGGGGAACTTCGTAGGCGAGATCGCTTATCACTTGGATGAGCAGGGCATGTGCCAGGCGGACGTGATCGTCTTCGCCCCGTGCCGGGGTCAGGGATATGGGCGAGAGAGCCTGCGACTCCTGTGTGAAGCGGCTCGGGAACACGGCGTGGACGTTCTGTATGACGATATGGCGGCGGACAATCCGGCCATTGGCCTGTTCCTTAGCGAGGGATTCCAGCTGGTGGAGGAACGGCCGTTGACCCGACTGCTGAAAAAAGACTTGACTAGGTAGGCAGCACACTCTTCAAAACGTGATCAAATTGGTGTACAATAGAAAAAAGACAGGAGACAGGATATGAAAAACATCACCCTGGGAACCACCGGGATCGTGGTCCCGCAGAATGGATTCGGCGCGCTGCCCATCCAGCGCATCTCGAAGGAAAAGGCGGTAAAGCTCCTGCGGCGGGCCTATGAGGGCGGCATGCGCTATTTCGATACCGCCAGAGCTTATACGGACAGCGAGGAGAAGCTGGGCGCTGCCTTCGGCGACGGATGGCTGAAGCGGGAGGAAGTGTACATCGCCACCAAGACCCACGCTAACACCACCGAGGGTTTCTGGAAGGATCTGGAGACCTCTCTGAAGCTTTTGAAGACGGACTATATCGATGTCTATCAGTTCCACAACCTGTCCCAATGCTATCGTCCGGGAGACGGTACGGGCATGTACGAGGCCATGCTGGAAGCGAAAGCCCAGGGAAAGATCCGACATATCGGCGCTTCGGCTCATAAGATCGGCGTGGCAAGGGAAGTGGTGGAAAGCGGCCTCTACGAGACGCTGCAGTACCCCATGAGCTACTTGGCCGAGGACAAGGAGCTGGAGCTGCTGGCCGCCTGTCAGCAGCACAACATGGGCTTCGTGTGCATGAAAGGCCTGGCTGGCGGCCTCATCACCAACGCCAAGGCGGCCATGGCCTTCGTGAGCCAATTCGACGGGCTGATCCCCATCTGGGGCATCCAGCGGGAGAGGGAGCTGGACGACTGGCTGTCCTTCATGGACGAGACGCCCATTATGGACGACGAGCTGCGGGCCTATATCGCCAACGAGCGGCAGGAGCTCATGGGCTCCTTCTGCCGGGGCTGCGGCTACTGCCTGCCCTGCACGGTGGGCATCAAGATCAGCGACTGCAACCGCATGTCGCTGATGATCCGCCGTGCTCCCAGCGCCGGCTGGCTCAGCGAAAAGTGGCAGGTGGAGATGGAAAAGATCGACGAGTGTGTGGACTGCCGCCAGTGCGTCAGCAAGTGCCCCTACGAGCTGGATATCCCGAACCTGCTGCGGAAGAACCTGGAGGACTATCGGAACGTCCTGGCGGGGAAGACCAAAGTGACGGAGTGAGGGAGGAGCAGGCCATGGAACAGATCGAACGTATCATGAAGATGGAGCAATGCCTGGACGCTTCGGAAAAGGCCATTCGTGAGCTGTCGGAGGCTTTGTCCGCCTTCGAGGAGGTCCAGGCCCAATATCGCCAGCTCAGCGGATACTACGGTAGCGACCAATGGATAGAGGACTACGAGGACGACGAAGCAGGGAAGCTCCCCAAAGACCTGAAACGGGGCGTACTGTCGGAGGATGCCGTCTACGATCTGATCACGGAGAACCGGGAGCTGCTGGTTCGGATGCTGCGGCTGGTCACGGCCGCGTTGGAAACGGACACATTGTAAAGAGAGGATAAAAAGATGCTGGAATACAAGTACGACACCCAACTGCTGATTGAAGGGACCGATCTGGACGAGGACAAAATCAGCGACTATTTCACCGAGAACTTCAAGGGCGACTGCCTCCTGTGCGTGGGGGACGAGACCCTGATCAAGATCCATTTCCACACCAACGAGCCCTGGCTGGTACTGCAATACTGCGCCACCCTGGGGGAGATCTTCGACATCGTGGTGGAGGATATGGACCGACAGGCCCGGGGGCTCCAGGGCTGATGACGTACCTGCCCGCCGATTTCTTTTTGAAGGACGCTTTGACGGTGGCGCCTCGTCTCCTGGGCTGCCGCCTGGCGGTGGACGGCCGGGAGCTGATCATCACCGTGACGGAGGCCTACCGGGGCGAATCGGACACGGCCTGTCACGCCCATCATGGGCGGACGAAGCGGACAGAGATGCTGTACCGCCGGGGTGGGTATATATACGTCTATCTATGCTACGGGATCCATAGCCTTCTGAACATCATCACCGGGCCAGAGGACGAGCCCCAGGGCGTGCTGATCCGCAGCTGCCAGGGGGCCGAGGGTCCGGGGAAGCTCACCAAGGCCCTGGGGATCGACCTATCCTACAATGGCCTCGATATCCTGACCACGAATAGAATAAACTTGTGGAAAGGGCCGGAGTGCGTCTTTGACACCGCGCCGCGGGTGGGCATCGGCTATGCCTCGAAGGAGGATCAACTTCGTCCCTGGCGCTTCATTATGAAAGGAAACTGATTGCTGTACGTTCTTTGCTTCATTCTCATTGCGGGTGTGGGCCTGTTGCTCTACGGCTGGTGGGACACCAACCGTTTCGACGTGCGCAGAACTAAGATCGAGTTGGATCGGCTGCCCAAAGCTTTCGACGGGTTCACCATATTACAAGTGTCGGACCTCCACAACCGTGGCTATGGGAAGGACGGGCGGGAGCTCCTGCGGGCCATCGAAACGCTGGATTTCGATATGGCGGCGCTTACCGGGGACCTGTTGGACCGGCATCTTCCCAAGCGACGGAAGAACGTCTACGCCCTGCTCGAAGTGTTGAAAGATAGAGCACCCGTCTATTTCGTGGAGGGCAATCACGAAGCGGAGATCGGCCATTGGGACAGCATTAAGATAGAGCTGACGGACCGGGGCGTCCGCGTGCTGGATAACGAAGTAGTGACCCTGGTACGGGAGGATGAACAGCTGGTCCTGCGCGGTATACGGGAGGAAGCTTCGCCGGAGGAGTTCGAAGGGCTGATCCAGAAGGACAGATGCGCCATTCTTTTGGCCCACCACCCGGAACGGATCGAGGAATACGCCAAAACCGGCGTGGACCTGGTCCTGTCCGGCCACGCTCACGGCGGCCAGGTCCGCATCTTCGGCCAGGGGTTGTACAGCCCCGATCAAGGCATCCTGCCACGGTACACGTCAGGGGTATATGCGCGTGGCCGCACCAGACTCTATGTCTCCCGAGGCGCGGGCACCCACAGCTTCCTGCCGCCTCGCATCTTCAACCGCCCCGAGATCGATATAATAACGTTAAAAACGCCTTCCCGCTGAACGGAAAGGCGCTTTTATTACTGTAAATCTTATCCCTCAATGATCTTCTTGGAGGAGCTGGCGCCGATGCGGCTGGCACCGGCGGCGATCATGGCTTCGGCCGCCTCCTTGGAACGGATGCCGCCGGAGGCCTTCACGCCCAGCTCGTCGCCTACCACGCCCCGCATGAGGGCCACGTCCTCCACGGTGGCGCCGCCGGTGGAGAAGCCGGTGGATGTCTTCACGAAGTCGGCCCCGGCGTTCTTGGCGCAGAGGCAGGCATTCACCTTCTGCTCGTCGTTCAAGAGGCAGGTCTCGATGATGACCTTTAACAGAGCCTTGCCCCGGATGGCGTCGGCCACGGTCCTGATATCCTTTTCCACATACTCCCAGTCGCCTTCCCGGGCCGCGCCGACGGAGATAACCATGTCGATCTCCTGGGCCCCGTTCTCCACGCAGAGCTTCGCCTCCGCGGCTTTGATGGCGGAGGGGGTAGCCCCCAGCGGGAAGCCCACCACGCAGCAGGTCTTGATATCCGTGCCCTCCAGCTCCTTAGCCACGAAGGAAGCGAAGATGGGGTTCACGCAGACGCTGGCGGTGTTGTAAGCCTTGGCTTCCTCGCAGACACGGCGGATATCCTCATGGGTGGATTCCGGCTTCAGTAGGGTATGGTCGATGTACTTGTTCAGCTCCATTATTTCGCATCTCCTTCCTCGGTGTATGTGATCACGTTTTGCCCGTCGTCCCACAGGCGCTCCAGATTATAATAGGTGCGCTCCTCCGGATGGAACAGATGCACCAGAAGATCGCCAAAGTCCAGCACGATCCAGCGGCCCTCCTGATAGCCCTCCTTCCGGCGGGGGATGAGGCCCATTTCGGCGGCTTTCTCCTCCAATTCGTCAGAGAGAGCCTTGACCTGGGGCACGCCCCGGCCGCTGCAGACGATGAACCAATCGGCGATGATGGTCTTGTCCGTTACCTCGATGGCCCGGATGTCCAGGGCTTTCTTGTCGTACAGGATCTTGCAGAGCTGAAGGATCGTTTCCTTGTTCAGGGTTTCCATGTATGTCTCCTTTGCTGTAGTCTTGCGCTCGAGGTAGTCCCTGGCGCGGAGGGTGGCAGGGTTGATGCCATTTCCTCTGCTCTGAATATAGCAGATATTGTCGTCAAATACAAGTAGCAGCCCTTTTTCAAAGCTGATAGGATCGCTGGCGGAGAGAAGCAGGGCTCGATGCTTCTCCACGGAGGGATAGTCCCGGCCAGGTTCGATCAGGTCCGCTGCCCAGATGATCTCGTCCAGCAGCGTCATACCCTCCGTCCCAGTGGTATGATACCGGATGGCCTCCAGGACCTCATCGTCCGTGATGCCGTATTGCTCTCTGGCCAGGGTGGCGCCGGCAGGAGCGTGGAGGATCATATCGTCCTTCTCGGGGTCCAGGGTGCTGCCGTCCCGCTTGGCCAGGATAGCCTGCTCGGTGACGGAGAGATATTTTGCGCAGTCGTGGAGCAGGGCGGCCAATCGAGCCTTACGTCCGTCCGCACCCAAAATATCCGCCAGCTGTACCGCTGTCATCTCGACGCCCAGCACGTGTTGGAAGCGGCTGGGCTTCAGAGTATCTCGCATGGCCTCGGTCAGCGTCACGAGCTGCTCGTTCGTGTACAGGGATTGCTCGTAGATGTACCGTTCCACTGCCTTCGGCACTAGGCCGGAGATGGGCCGTCCACCAGCTAAACGATTCCGTATTTCGGTGGAGGAAAGCTCTCGCACAGGGGGGAGAAGGGTGACTTTTGCGCCAAACAACTCCGTGACCTGTTTGGCCGCTTCCGCCTCGCCGCCGTCCTGCCCGGCCCGGCAGATGCAGACCAGATGGGCCTTTTCGCAAACGATCTCCGGGTGATACCAGGAGGTGAGGGAACGGAGCATATCGCTGCCCATGATGAAAAACAGCTGGTCCTGGGGATGCTCCTCCTTCAGGTGCATCAGGGTGAGGGCCGTATAGCTGGTGCCAGTTTGGTTCAATTCCCAGTCGGAAGCTGTGAATCCGACCTCTCCTTCGCAGGCCAGTTGCACCATTGTATAGCGCTGCTCGCTGGTCGCCCCCTGGGCCAGCTCCTTGTGGGGCGGGATGCGGTCCACCATGAGGATGACCTCATCGAGGCCCAAGGCGTCTCGAGCGCTGCGGGCCATATCCAGGTGTCCGTTGTGGATGGGGTGAAAGCTGCCCCCTAAAATACCGATCTTCATATATCGTAGTATAGTATACTTCCCACTCATGAGGCAATACTGAATTTGAAAATGGACAGGATGACGGAACGTGCGTACAAGAGAAAATGCTTCCAGGGGCGGGGGATGGTGGCCCGTTCCCTGGACATGGCTTTCTTTTCCCTTCTGGGTGGCGCTTGCCTGTATGTTTTGATACGAAATCTTGTTTTTTCTACCCTTTTATCCGCTGGACTCTTTTTATTTTTCATTCTATGGGACAGGAGACGATGGCACCGATATAGACAGCGTATTTGGCAGGAAGCTGACCGATCCTTGCGGCGGGAAGCCTGGCTGCAGCAGGAGGCGGAGCGTATACGCGGGGAGGGCGGCGTGATCCTGTACCCGACGCCGGATGGAGAGAGGATGATCGGCCTTTGCCTGAACTTTGGGCAAGGTACCGTTTTCCATTCCTTTGGAGATACAAACAACGATTTGCTCGCTACCGCAGAAGCCTATGGCTGCAGCGTCGTCTTTCATCCCTGGCAGGAGGGATCGGAACCCAGCCGGGAGCAGGTCGTGGAACGGCTCCAGCGGGATGCGCCGAAGCGGGTTTACGCTCTGTGGAAAAAGCTTATTCAGTTGCCAGGGAATCGGTATCTTTTGACCGGGGTTTTGCTGCTGCTTCTTTCCATCATTTTGCGGCGGGCCCTCTATTGGCGCATTTTAGGGTCCCTGTGCCTGCTGATCGGTACGATCCGGAGATCTGTGACCCTATACCGGGAAACGTAAAAGAGCCTCGCAGGGAGGCTCTTTTTATCATGGAGATAATTTATTTAACTACGATACGCTTCAACCTGGCGAAGCGGGGAAGTCCGTTTTCAAGGGGCAGGTTAGGCGTGCCCTGGATGAGGGGCAGCACGTAGTCCACGAACTCCTGGGTGACGCCGTTGCCGGCCTCGTTGATCCATTCCCGGGGCACCTTCTTCTCCGTGTTGGCCGCCAGGGACAGGTCCTCGGGGACCACATCGCAGGCATAGTCGCCGTATACGTCCATATGACGGTGGAAGGCCATCATCTTGTCGGACATGCCGTTGACGGCGGCCTTCACCGCCGCACGACCGGCAGCAAAGGACTCATTGATATCCGTGGCAGAGGCGAAGTGAGAGGAGCAGCGCTGCAGCAGGGACAGCTCCACGCCGCGGATCTTCTTCACGCCCAGCTTGGCTTTGACGTAGCTCACCAACGTGGCGGCCACGCCGCCCAGCTGCTTATGGCCGAAGCTGTCGGTGTTGGCGACAGCGGCACCGTATTCCGCGATGAAGACGCCGTTCTTGTCATGGATGCCCTCGGAGACCACCACCATGCAGTCGCCCCGCTCGTCCATGATCCGCTTCACGTCCGTCAGGAACTGGCCCATATCGAAATCCGTCTCCGGCAGATACACCAGATCCGGTCCGTCACCCGTGGCGGTGGCGACGCCGGCAGCACCGGCCAGCCATCCGGCGTGACGGCCCATGACCTCCACGATGAGGACGGAGAAGTAGTCGTACACGTTGCAGTCGCGGCGCATCTCCATGCAGCTGGTGATGACGTACTTGGCGGCGGAGGCGAAGCCCGGGCAGTGGTCCGTGCCGTAGAGGTCGTTGTCCACGGTCTTGGGTACGCCGATGACCCGGCAGAGGTAGTTTTCCTGCTGGAAGAACTTGCTGATCTTATTGCAGGTGTCCATGGAGTCGTTGCCGCCGATATAGAAGAAGTAGCGGATGTCGTGTTTCTTGAACACTTCCAGGATCCGGCGGAAATCGGTATCATCCTCCGTGTAGTCCTTCAGTTTATAGCGGCAGGAGCCCAGGGAGGCGGAGGGGGTGTTGAGAAGGAGGCGCAGCTCGTGCTCGTCTTCCTGATCAAGATCGTAGAGGATATCGTCCAATACGCCCTTGATGCCATGGGCGGCGCCGTAGACGTGGGTGATAGAATCGCTATCCAAGGCGGTACGGATCACGCCGTACGCACTGGCGTTGATGACAGCGGTGGGCCCGCCGGACTGAGCGACCAGGCAGGCGCCAATGAGTTTATCCATTATTGTTCTCCTTTGGTGTTTGCATCAATGCTGAACATTCTACTGTAAAAGACCGTTTATTGCAAGAGTCATTTTGTATATTTTTTGAGAAAATCGTCCAGATACGTCATATAGCCCACGGGGTCCACGTAGCAGCACGCACAGTGGGCGGCCGTTTCCACGGTGAGCATCTCCCTCTCCGTATGGCACTCCACATAGTTCTGATAGCCCATGTCGTAGGGGACCAGCTCGTCCAGCTTTCCATGGATGAACAGGAAGGGAAGATCCGTTTTATCCAGCGCCTCCCGGCAGGTAGTGGCGGTCAAAGAGTACCCGGCGATGATCCTGGCCCATATATCCATGGCGGGGAGCATGGGGAAGACGGGGACTTTGTAGGCGTTGGTGAGGGCGGTGGCGATCACGTCCCGCGGGGAATGGAACGCTGAATCGGCGATTATGCCCCGGGTCTGCTTGGGCAGATCCAGGCCGGAAGCCATGATCACTGTGGCGCCGCCCATGCTTTGGCCGTAAAGGAACAGGGGCAGATCGGGATGTTTGTCGGAAAGGAGTTTGGCCCAGGCGGCGATATCGTACCGCTCTTTCACGCCGAAGGTGATGTATTTGCCCTCGCTTTTCCGATGGGCACGCATATAGGGGTAAAGCACGGTGTAGCCCTGCTCGTAGAGATGCTGGGCGACCTTTGCGAACTCCCGGGCAGGCCAGGAGCGGAAACCGTGGACCGCCACTATGAGACCGATGGGGTTTTCCGCTTCCAGCAATTCCGCAGTTAAGGCGAGCCCGTCCCGGCTGGTGATATGGAGCTCCGTCTTGGGCTGGCTCTCGAACCAGTCCACGCCCTGCTGCATCTGGTCCCGGAAAGCGTATCGGCCGGAAGGGACCACGCTGGTCACGCGAAAGAGCTCGGTCCTGTCCCGCCGGGTGCTGCCTCTTTCGAAGGCATAGAAGCTGGCGCCCAGGATGAAAAGGAGCAACAGACAAACAGGGATAAGGATATACAGCATAGCGACCTCGAAACACATAATGGCATATAGTATCACAGATCGTTCGTATTTGAAAGTAGAATCTAATATTTTCTTGACGCTGAAAGGCTATTTTTGTACAATATAAACAAAAACCGGAGGTGCACTTATGGCATTTCTTCCTGAAAGCACTAAAAAACTGGGGTTCGGATTGATGCGGCTGCCCATCTTGAACGGTAAGGGCGACGATATCGATATCGAGCTGGTTTGTAAGATGGCCGACCACTTCCTGCAGCAGGGCTTCACCTATTTCGACACGGCGTATCCCTATCATAACGGTTTTTCCGAGCGCGCGGTCAAGAAGGTGCTGGTAGAGCGCCATCCCCGGGAGAGCTTTTTGCTGGCCGACAAGATGCCGGTCTACAAGCTGAAGGAACCCCAGGATGCGCTCGCCACCTTTGAGGAGCAGCTGGATCGGACAGAGGCCGGTTATTTCGATTTTTATCTGCTGCACGCCATGAGCGCGGACCGTCTTGACAAGGTCAAGGAACTAGGGGTCTGGCCGTACCTGCTCCAGGAGAAGGAGAGGGGCCGGATCCGTCGCCTGGGCTTCTCCTTCCACGATTCGCCGGAGGTGCTGGACCGGATGCTGACGGACTTTCCGGAGGCGGAGTTCGTCCAGCTCCAGATCAACTATGCGGACTGGGAGGATCAGGAGGTCCAGTCCCGCCGCTGCTACGAGGTTGCGCAGAAACATGGCAAGCCCGTCATCGTCATGGAGCCTATACGGGGCGGGAGCCTGGCGTCGGAGAAGGCGGTGTGCGCACCGCTGCTGAAGGAGGCCGAGCCTAAAGCGTCCTTGGCTTCCTGGGCGTTGCGGTTCGTAGCGGGGCTGCCGGGCGTAGCCATGGTTCTTTCCGGCATGTCCACCTTCCAACAGCTGGAGGAGAACGTGGATCTGTTCAACCGAATGCAGCCCTTGTCAAATGCGGAGCAGGCTTTGCTGACTAAGGCCGCCGACATGCTGCGGGCAGCTGGGGCCATCCCCTGCACGGGGTGCAAATACTGCGTGGAGGGCTGCCCGGCGAACATCGATATCCCCGCCATACTGGACCTGCTGAACGAATACGCCCGATTCGGTTCCCTGGAGAGCGCCAAGCGCAGTTACGGCTTTAGGACGCGGGATAAGGGGCTGGCGTCGGCCTGCGTGAGCTGCGGACAGTGCCTCGATATCTGTCCTCAGCATATCGAGTCGGCGGTGCATATGGAGAAGGCAGCGGAGCTGTTTGAATAATAAGATGTAGGGACTCGAATTCGCGCCTGCGGGCTTAGAGGTGTAATGATAGATGAAGCTTCAGGGACTCGAATTCGCGCCTGCGGGCTTGGTCGGGGTTCGGCTCTGGAGCGCCACTGGCGCTCCATTCACTACCGAACCCGTTCGAGCCCTACATCCCCACCAAACAAAAAAACCACCTGACAAGGTGGTTTTTTATTGGTGGGGATGTAGGGACTCGAACCCTAGACCTCTGCGATGTGAACACAGCGCTCTAACCAGCTGAGCTACATCCCCACGCGCAAGCAAGATTATACAGCATCGGTTTGCAATTTGCAAGTCCTTTTTTGAAAATGATTTGCACTTGTTTGACAAGGATTCCTATGGTATCATGTTCCGTAAGAAAGGAAGGTGATCCTGGTGAACAGCAGAGACGTGAAACAGATTTTGAAGGATACGGCATATCCTCATACGGCGGCTTCCCCGGAGGAGATGAAATGTTTGCAATATCTGCAGGAAAGATGCCGCAAGGTGGGGCTCGAAACGAGGGTTGAGGCGTTCTCCCTGGAGCGTTCCAATATTCGATCCGCTTCCCTCACGGTGGACGGGAAGGCGTACCCCTGCAAGGCCTACATCGGCTGCGGCAGCGGGAAGGTGGAAGCGCCGCTCTATTACCTTCGGAGCACGGACGATCTGTCCCTGTCCCTGTGTCGGGACCACATCGTGCTGACGGATCAGCCGCTGAAGATGTGGACCTATCAGGACATGATCAAGAACGGCGCCCTGGGGTTCATCACCTTTACAGGCCGATACAGCTGCCCCGATCGGGATATCGACCAGAAGACGCTGCGACCGGCAACCAGCCTTGGAAAGCTGCTCCTGGGCGTGAATATCAACGTGAAGGACGCCATGGACATCGTGGCCAAGGGAAGCAAGTCCGCCTGTATCGAGATCGACCAGGAGTCATATGAGGGAAAGGCCCATAACCTGATCGGAGAACTCCCCGGGGAGATCGACGAGTGGGTGGTCCTGACAGCACACTACGATTCCACACCCCTGTCCTGCGGCAGCTACGACAACATGACCGGGTCCATCGGTATCCTGGGCGTAGCGGAACGGTTCGTGAAAGCGCCTCATCGGCGGGGCCTTCGGTTCATCTGGTGCGGCGGAGAAGAGTTGGGCCTTTTGGGCTCCAAAGCCTACTGCGCCGACCATGAAGGGGAGCTGGAAAAGGTGGTGCTGAACATCAACCTGGACATGATCGGCAGCATCATGGGCAAATTCATCGCCTGCTGCTCCGCAGAGGAGCGACTGGTTTCCTTCATCGAATATACGGCGGACGAGCTCGGGTTCCCTGTGGCCGCCCGCAGCGGTGTCTATTCCAGCGACTCCACGCCCTTTGCGGACAAGGGCGTGCCCAGCCTGTCCTTTGCTCGTCTTGCACCGCCAACCGCCGGGTCCATCCATGAGCGGTACGATACGCCAGCCATCGTTTCCCCGCAGCAGGTATTGACGGATATCGAGTTCATCGCCGGCTTTACAGGCCGCATGGCCAATGCCGTACGCTGCCCTGTGAAGCGGGAGATCCCAGAAAAGATCAAGGACAAGCTGGACGTCTACCTGAATCGGAAACGGGCGCCTCAGCCCCAGGATTGATCTATACACATAGGCATGGAAAAACGGACGGGTCATCCCGTCCGTTTCCATGTATACTCAAATCAGCTCAGTCCTCGGGGTATTCCTCCTCATACTGGGGCTGAGGATGACGCTTGACCTTTTTGCCCTTCTTGCCATAGAAGATTTTCCAGGTGCAGATGAGGAACAGGACGCCCAGGATCAGCGCCAGGGCGGCGATGATCACGTCCAGATACTTGGAAACCAAAACCTGCTCGCCCAAAAAATGGAGCATGGGGTTGAATCCGTCGAGGATGTAGAAGACGATGTAGATGACAGACAGCACTATGCATGAATTGGCGACGATCGTGGAAACGATCTGGAGCCAGCGAGGGACGGATTTCTTCTTTTTCATGGTTGCATACTCCTTATTTATTGACTTCAGCTATATACGCGATATCACTTGTGGTTCGGCCGTTATTGCCGTAGGTCTTACCGTTGAAATACAAAGCGGAGGATTGGCCGCCGTCCATGTTGTACGCCGCAGCCATGCCAAGATCTGCGCACAGCTGTGACAGCTCGGCAAGGGAGATGCCGCGCAGCTTGCCGCGGCCGTTCACCGCGATGAAACAGTAGTGGCCCGGTTCGTAATACCCGATGGCGGAACGGGGGTTAGGATCGGCCAGGTTGCCCATCTTACCGATGGTGAACTTGGTTTTGGCCTGTCCGTCCCGCGTCAGCAGGGCAGGGCCGAAGTACCACACCTGGAAGGGGGAAGCTGCCTCGATCTCCTCCGAAGAATAGGTCTCGCTGGAGATGTCGATGGTCTCCATGACGCCGTCGGGATAGAGGATGGCTAGGTCGCTGGAGATCTTGTTGAACCGAGCGATCTTGACGCCGTTGCGGACGAACCAGCCATGCTTGTTGCCGTAGGCATTCAAACAGTAGTCCGTGTTGATCCCCAGGATGCCGTTCTGTTCCTTGCACATATCCCGCACCAGCTCGGTTTTCGAGGCGTTGGGCGCCACAAAGGTGCGGAAGCAGTTGATATCCTGGATATAGATATCGGCCAGGGTGAAGGGGACGTAGTCGACCTTTCTTAGCTCGGTACCGCAGTATTCGCAGTCAGGAAAAGTCTTGGAGATATGGGCGCAGTTGCGGCAGTAATACGCATCCACCTGGTTCAGCTCGATGGCGATATCCTCGCTGCGATACTCCGTATCGGTGGAGATAACCTGATCCGGCGAGAACTTCTCGGCAAACTTGCCCTTGAGCAATCCGCTGGGCTCAGGGGTCGGTTCCAACGTAGGTTCGGGCGTAGGCTCCGGCGTATTGGTGGGAGCAGGGGTTTCGGCGTTAGGATCGGCGGTGCCGTCCGGTGCGTCCGTAGGCGCAGGCGTGTCCGTAGGCGCAGGGGTGGGAGCGGGCGTATCGGTGGGAACGGGGGTATGGATATCCGCGGCGTTCATACTTGCGGTGTTGATCTCAGTCATATCGATCTCTATAGGCTTCCAGGGAAAGAAATGGAAGACCTGAGCGCAGACGAGATAAGCCAGCACACAAAAACCCAGCAGGTCCAGAACGACCATGCGCAGGATACGTTTTTTACTGGATGCTTTCATGACAGTTATTTTTCCTTCACAAAGACGAATTTACGTTGGAGCACGAAGCTCATGGGGTAGACGATCAGCTGCACGATGGCATAGGAGATCCACTCCGGGATGCCGCAGAGCACGGTGAACAGATACAGCAATCCGTAATGGCACCCAAAGATGAACAACGCAAGCACCGTATAGCGGAGGAAGCTGGTCTTGTTTGCTGCTTCAAATACCAGCCGCTTATTATACAGGTAATTGAAGATAGAACTCAATACCCTGGAAACGGCGGTAGAGAAGAAGATGGAAGAGGTCTGGGACCAGCTCTTGGTGAGCCAAATCAAAAACAGGAAGATGATGTATTCCAGGAGGAAGCTCAACAGGGAGGAGCTGACGAACATCAGGATCATCTTATAGATGCGCCAGCCGTCCCGCAGCGCCCGGAAGTGGGAGGAAGCGTTGTCTTCGATATAGACGGTCTCGATGGGCACCTCCACAATGGGGATCAGCTCCCGGCAGCAGTAGAGGAGCTGGCTGATCTCATATTCATACCGATCCCCCTTCAGGGAAATCATGCGGGGGATGTTTTCCCGGGAAAAGGCGCGAAGGCCCGTCTGGGTATCGTACAATTTCACACCGGTGGAGATGGCGAATACGAATCGGGTGATGGCGTTGCCGGCGCGGCTCTTGAAGGGGACGTTGCCGGTGAAGCGGCGGGAGCCGGTGACGAGGGCGTCCCGATGGGCGCGGAAGGTCTCCGCCACGCGCAGCACGTCGTCCGGAAGATGCTGTCCGTCCGCATCCACGGTGATCACGCCCTCCGCATCGGGGCAGTAGTCGTATACATACTGGAACGCCGTCTTCATAGCGGCACCCTTGCCGCGATTCACCTCATGGTGCAGAACGGTGACCTGATCCTTTTCGGACAGAGCGGCAAACAAAGGCTGACAGTCAGCCTGGCTGCCGTCATCCACGATCACGATGGGAAAATTTGTCTTGGAAATCAAGGTATCTACCACACCGGTCAGCTTTTCGTCTGGCTGGTAGGCGGGGATCACGATTATCATATTGAGGCATGTCTCCTAAAAAACTTTCCTCATTATACCACAGACCCCCAAAAAAGAAAGAGGAAAAAGCTTCAACATGTCACAGATTTGTAAACTGTTTGTAATATCAGGGATGTTTGGGTAGAAAGAACACCCCTTCCAGTATATGATACTGATAACGAACAAGGAGAAATGGTATGGGTAAGGTTTCCAATAAGAATAAACGCATACGGACGATCGCCATACTCGGCGCGGTAGCTGTTCTGGCCATCGCGCTGGGCGTGCTGCTGGGCGGCAAGATATCCGGCGTTCTGTTTTCGGGACAGGATCTGTTCACAAAGGGGGAGCAGACCGCCCAGGTTACGCCTCCTCCGGTACAGTCCACCTCGGCGCCCATCGTTATCCCCACGGCCGCATCCCTGCAGACGGGGCAGCCCACCGCATCCCCGGAGCAGACGGCCGCGGAGACGCAGGCTGCAGAGAGCACGCCCGCGGTCACGGCAGATCCCTATGAGGAGCTGGCCAAAGTGGCCGATACGAGCATGATGAATGGGATCGTCAACATCATGTTTATCGGCGTGGATTACGAAGCGGCCCGGATCGACAAGAACTGGGCTGGTAAGAGCGGCAATTCCTTCCATTCGGACGTAATGATCGTCTGCGCTGTCAACTTCAACGAGAATCGGGTGGACCTTATCTCCCTGCCCAGGGACACCTATGCGAACATACCTGGGGTGAAGGGCGTATATAAGCTGAACGCAGCTCTGAACTGCGGTACGGATGGAGAGTATTACGGCTTGTTCTGCAAAAACGGCGAGGGTTTCGACAAGGTCTGCGAAGCTGCCGAGTGGATGCTGGGCGGCATCGACGTGGATTATTATTACGCGGTGACCATGGAATCCGTGAAGCAGATCGTGGATATCGTAGGCGGCGTCTGGTATAACCTGGAGGGCGACTTCGACAACGGCGGCCGCTACTATAAGGCCGGCTTCCAGTTCATGGACGGACAGGCCTGCCTCGACTATATGCGGGTGCGCAAAGCCGGGCACGGGCAGCTGCCCACCGGCGACAGCAACCGGGTCAATCGCCAGAAGAACATGATGGTGACCATCTTCAAGAAAATGAAAGAGGAAAACATGGTCCTGAAGGTGCCGGAGATCCTGGCTGCCTTCGATGGAGCGCTGTTCACGAACTGTACGCCGGAACAGACCGCCGCCCTTGCTTTATTCGGCTACAAGCTGGACCCGAACAACATCGGAGCTCATTCCATGGGCGGAGATTCGGCCACCCTGTTCCATTGGAATTTCATCTTTACCCGGCAGTCGGAGCGGGTCAAGCTCATCAAGGAGATCTACGGGGTGGACGTAAAGACCTATCCCAAATATTCCCTTGCGTACGGCCGGTATCAGTGGTGCAAGATGCTTCAGGACCAGTATATGGATATCTGCGACCCTCTGAAGTCCTACGTGCAAGCGCTGATCGATGAGGACGACAAGCTCCCCAAGGAGATCACAACGCCCAAGCCCACGGAGGAAAGCACGCCGAAACCGACCAAGGCCCCCGACACACCCAAGCCCCCGGAGGATACACCGGCGCCCGATACGCCCAAGCCTCCGGAGGATACACCGGTCCCCGATACGCCCAAGCCCCCCGAGGACACGAAGCCTCCTGAAACGCCCAAGCCTCCCGAGGAGACGAAACCCGCTGAGACGGATGCTCCGCCCACGGACGACTCCTCCGGTCAGGAAACGCAGGCTTCCGGCGGGTATATCCGGTTTTTGAACGGTGAAACGAGAAGGTATACCGACGAGCAGCGCGAGCTGTTTTCCGAGTACAAAGCGGCCCTGAAGGAGCTGAAGAGCCTGTATACCTCCGCCGACAAGGAGGCCAGCAAAGCTGCCAACCACAAGAGCAACTCCTTGAACAGCGTGTCCAACGAGCTTTTGGATCAAATGATCAAGGTGCAGGATCTGGCTATCGCCGTGGCGAAGACCTTCGATTACAACAAGGTCAAGAACATCGGCGTCACCTGCTACCCCAATCAGACCAATACCAACTCACCCTGGGCGCTGAACTTCTGGGACAACAAGAAGTATAACGCCGTGAAGGTCAACTTCAACTGAACGCGATCAGAATGTGTCTTTGCCTCGTATCAAGATCGATACGGGGCATTTTTTGATTGCTTTTTTCGTGGCAGATGCTATGATAGCCATATACAGCAAACAAGGAGCAAGAGATGTCGTTTGGCGTATTCGCAGGGATCGCCCTGGTGGTGGGGCTAATTTTAACAGTGGGCCTGCTTTCCGGGCGGCGCGTGAAGGATTCCTCTGACTTCCTTTCCGGCAGTGGAAAGGCGGGCACATTTTTGGTGGCTGGAGCCATCATGGGAAGCCTGGTGGGCAGCCAATCCACCATGGGCACCGCCCAGCTGTCCTTCCAGTTCGGTTTCTCCGGCTGGTGGTTCACCCTGGGGTGCTGCTTCGGATGCCTGGCGCTGGGGCTCGTGTACACCCGTAAGCTCAGGCAGAGCGGCTGCATCACGGAGCTTGCCATCGTCACCAAGGAATACGGGCCAGCCTCCGGTACGCTCAGCTCTGTGCTCTGCTCCGTGGGCATCTTCATCAGCGTCTTTTCCCAGGTCATCGCCTGTGCTGGCCTGCTTTCCACCCTGTTTCCCGGTACGCCGCTATGGGCGGGAGCGCTTCTGTCCGCTCTGCTGATGGGTCTCTATGTGATCTTCGGCGGCGCCTGGGGCGCGGGCATGGGCGGCTTCGTCAAGCTGTTGCTCCTGTGCGGCGTGTCGCTCATGGGCCTTTGCTTCATCCTGTATTGGAGCCATGGTCCCAAGGGACTGTGGAACAGCTTGAACGATCTGCTGACGGGGACCGCCCTGGGCATGATCCGCCAGGAAGCTTCGGGTATACCTAACATTTCAAATGTAACAGTTCTCAAGTCCCAATTTATGAGCCTCACCGCCCGCGGCGTTGCCAAGGACTTGAGCTCAGGCGTTTCCCTGTTGCTGGGCGTTCTGTGCACCCAGTCCTATGCCCAGGCCATATGGTCCGGGAAATCGGATGCAGCGGCCCGGAACGGCGCGTTGATCAGTGCGTTCGCTGCGCCGTTCATCGGCCTGTGCGGCGTAGCTATCGGCATTTTCATGCGCAGCCATTATATGCTCCGCGTGGAGGCTGAGGCGCTGGCGGCAGCCGGTAAGGTTTTGCCGGAGCTGCCGATCCTGGAGAGCACCATCCGCACCATGCCCACCTTCGCCCTTGATCATTTTCCGCCCTTGGTGGCAGGGATCATCCTGGGGACCCTCCTCATCACCGCCGTCAGCGGGGGAGCGGGCCTTTCCTTCGGCATGGCGACTATATTGACGAGGGACATCCTGAAGCGTTTCTCTCACCGCTGGGACGACCCCAAGCGGGAGCTGCTGGCGGTGCGCGCGTGCATCGCAGGCATTCTTCTCGCGTCGGTGGCGGTGACCGTGTCTTTGCCGGATTCCCTTATCAACGACTTCGGATTCCTATCCATGGGGTTCCGGGCCTGCGTCCTGTTCCTGCCCATGACCGCCGCCCTCTGGCTGCCGGGACGTGTGGACGGTCGGTACATCCTGCTCTCCATGATCCTTTCCCCCTCAGCGGACATACTGTCCAAAGTCCTTTCTTTGCCGGGCGATCCGCTTTTGTACGGCATGGCTGTTTCCCTCCTGGTTTGCCTTGCCGGCTATTTCCGGAACAAAAAAAGAGCCGAATGACGGCTCTTTTTTGAATGCGTTTCGATCAATCCACGGTGAAGAAGGCCTGATCTCCATATGCGTTCACCAGCTGCACTACGGGCCTGTCAACGTCAACAGGAAGGGGAAGCTTTACCGGCAGCTTTGGCTTGGTGACCGTGCGGATCGGATAGAACACCTGTTCCTGCACATAGCCCATGGCGACATAGGAGAGGGGGGAGGGGCGGCGATTGAGCTGCGCCTCGGCAATGGTGACCGCGTGGTCCGTGACGGAATAGGAAACATCGCATTTGTTTCGATTCGCGGGATAATGCAACGTCAGTACACGATCATCGGCCTCCGGTTCGTCCAGCAGCGTGGGGCGGGAGGCCAACGAAAGCAAACGCTTGCGCAGGGTGATGAGGGCCAGGGGGGAGGCGTCCACGGCCAGGAACCGGCGGCCGGTCTTCACGGCCACGGATGCCGTGGTGCCGCTGCCGGAGAATAGGTCGCAAACGAGATCACCCTCCCGGGAGGATGCCAGGATGATCCGTTCCAACAGCGCTTCAGGCTTTTGCGTGGCATATCCCAGACGCTCCTTGTCCTTCTGCTGCAGGTGCTCGATATCGGTCCAGACGTCGGAAGGATAGATCAAATCATCCTCGTAGTACGTATAGAGTTTCCCGTTGGTGCGGATCGAGAATCCGACCCGCCCGTCCTGGTCCACGAACTGCTTCATATGGTTCCGACGCTCCGGCCCCCGGGGCTGTCCCACCGCGGCGATGTTGAAGTACACCCGGCGGCTCTTGCGATAGAAGAGGATGGTGTCGTGCTTGCGGGGATAGAAGCGGGTGGCCCGACCGCCGGACTTGTAGCTCCAGACGATCTCGTCCATGAAGTTGTCTTGCCCGAAGATATCGTCCAGCATCAACCGAAGCTTGGCGTTCATGCGCCAGTCGATATGCAGATACAGACTCCCGGTGGGGGAGAGGAGCGTATGACAGCCGGTGAGGATGGTGCGCATCCACTTGAGGTATTCCGCCTCCGGCATATCGTCCCGGAAGAGGGGTATCCTGCTCTCCTCGTCCTTGTCGCTCCTGCGCTGGAAGGAATCCCCCGTGCCGAAGGGCGGGTCCAGGTAGATGAGCTGCACCTTCCCTTTGTATTCGTCGATCAGCTTCGGCAGGAGCTTTTCCGAACGAGCCAGATAAAAGGAACCGGGACCGCCTATATCGTGTTGCTCCGTTTTGCAATAGATCCTCATTCGCCTTTCCTCCGATCCCTTTTGCTTTCTATAATAATACAAGATGTTGGGCCGGATAGCAAGGGCTATCCCCATATTTTGCTCATAGTTGTGACTTTTTTTGCAAGATTTAAAAAATATATTGCAATGGGATGATTGCGGTGTTACTATATATCATATTTGTTTTATGGAGGTTTTCTATGAAAGTTATCATCGATTCTGCCCAAAACATCGCGGCCATGGCTGCTCAGCAATATGTCGCTCTCTTGAAGCGCAAGCCCAACGCCATCCTGGGCGGTGCCACCGGCTCCACTCCTCTCGGTCTCTATGCGGAGCTGGTCCGGCTCAACAAGGCGGGGGAGATTTCTTTCAAAGACGCTTCCAGCTTCAACCTGGACGAGTACGTCGGCCTGGATGGCACCCACGATCAGAGCTATCGGTACTTCATGGATCACAACCTGTTCGATCATATCGACATCGATAAATCCCGCACCCGGGTACCCTCCGGGATCGACGTCAGCGATCCGGCGGCCTACGACAAGGAGATCGAGGCGGCGGGCGGCGTTGACCTGCAGCTCCTGGGCATCGGCAACAACGGACACATCGGTTTCAACGAACCCGGTACGCCCTTCGGTTCTCTGACCCACATCGTTGAACTCACCGAATCCACCCGAGAGGCCAACAAGCGCTTCTTCAAGTCCATCGATGAGGTGCCCACTCACGCCGTCACCATGGGTGTGAAGACCGTCATGCAGGCCCGCTCCATCATCCTCATGGCCATCGGCCCCGCCAAGGCCCCCATCATGAAGGAGATGCTGCAGGGGCCCGTCACCGAAAACGTGCCCGCTTCCGTGCTGCAGCTCCATCCGGACGTGACCGTCTACATGGACTACGAAGCCGCCAAGTTGCTGTAAGGAGCGTCGAATATGGGTAAGTATTTTGGTACGGACGGTTTTCGCGGCGAAGTAAACAAAGTCCTGACCGTAGAGCACGCCTACAAGATCGGCCGGTTCATCGGCTGGTACTATGGCCGTGACCACAAGGCCAACATCGTCATCGGCAAGGACACCCGCCGTTCCGGCTACATGCTGGAGCACGCCCTGATCGCAGGCATCACCGCCTCCGGCGCGGACGCCTATATGCTGCACGTGACCACCACGCCCAGCGTGTCCTACATCACCCGCATCGACGATTTCGATTGCGGCATCATGATCTCCGCCAGCCACAACCCCTTCTACGACAACGGCATCAAGCTGATCAACGGCAATGGGGAGAAGATGGAGGACGAGGTCCAGGATCTGTGCGAGAAGTATCTGGACGGCGAGATGGAGGAGCTGCCGCTGGCTGAACGTGAGAACATCGGCAAGGCCATCGATTACGCTGCCGGCCGCAACCGCTACATCGGCTACCTCATCAGCCTGGCCACCCATTCCTACAAGCACATGAGGGTTGGCCTGGACTCTGCCAACGGCTCCACCTGGCAGATCGCTAAGAGCGTGTTCGACGCCCTGGGCGCCGATACCTACGTGGTGGGCAACACGCCGGACGGTCTCAACATCAACAAGGACTGCGGCTCCACCCATATCGAGAACCTGCAGAAGCTGGTGAAGGAGAACCACCTGGACGTGGGCTTCGCCTTCGACGGCGACGCCGATCGTTGCCTGGCCGTGGACGAGAAGGGGAACGTGGTCAACGGCGACCATATCCTCTATATTTACGCCGGATACATGCAGGAGCGCGGGAAGCTGGGCAGCTCCAAGGTGGTCACCACCGTCATGAGCAACTTCGGCCTCTACAAGGCTCTGGACGCTCGGGGCATCGGCTACGAGAAGACCGCCGTGGGCGACCGCTACGTCTACGAAAACATGCGCGCCAACGGCCATCGGATCGGCGGAGAGCAGTCCGGCCACATCATCTTCTCCAAGTACGCCACCACCGGCGACGGCCTGTTGACCGCTATCAAAGTCATGCAGGTGATCCTGGATCGGAAGACCACCCTGTCCCGGCTGGCTGAGCCCTGCCAGATGTACCCCCAGGTCCTGAAGAACGTGGTGGTGAAGGACAAGGACGAGACCATGAACGATCCTCGCGTCCAGGCTGAGGTGAAGGCCGCCGAGGAGCGGCTGGGCAATTCCGGCCGTGTACTCCTGAGAAAGAGCGGCACGGAGCCCGTGCTGCGGGTCATGGCGGAGGCCACCACCCCGGAGGCCTGCGAACGGGAAGTGGACGCTATCATCCACGCCATGGATGAAGTGGGTCAACTCATTCGGATCAAGTAAGGAAGGTAACATATGTATACTATCTCTGATCTGCTGGATCTTTCCCATACCAAGGCGGCGCCTCTTTTCGAGGGCAAGACCTATCCCTACGAGGTGCTGGACGGCATCAAAGGCTTCATCCTGGAGCTGGGCGCTACCCTGAACCCGGAGGAGTACGATCATCCCAAGGAGGATGTGTGGATCGCCAAGGACGCCGTGATCTATCCCAACAACTACATCGCCGGTCCCTGCATCATCGGCCACAAGACCGAGGTCCGTCCCGGCGCCTTCATCCGGGGCAGCGCCCTGGTGGGGGACAACTGCGTGGTGGGCAACTCCACGGAGCTCAAGAACGTGATCCTGTTCGACAACGTGCAGGTGCCCCATTATAACTACGTGGGCGATTCCATCCTGGGGTATAAATCCCACATGGGCGCCGGTTCCATCACCAGCAACGTGAAGTCAGATAAGACCCTGGTGGTTCTGAAGGACGGTCAGCAGGAGCTGCCCACCAACCGCAAGAAGGTGGGGGCCGTGCTGGGCGATTATGTGGAGGTGGGCTGCAACAGCGTGCTCAATCCCGGCACCGTCATCGGCCGCCACAGCAACGTCTATCCCACCAGCTGCGTCCGGGGCGAGATCCCGGCGGACTCCATCTTCAAGACCGGAGCCCGAGTGGTGAAAAAAGCCTGAAATATTCATAAAAAAGATATTGACTTCCTCGGCAGGTGAGGCTATAATGTCAGCCGAACGTCGCCCAAGACAGCCGGTAGCGGTGAAAACCGTGTAAATCCTGCCGAGGTGGTGGAACACGAAGCTTGTATTCATGTCCTTCCGTCTTAAGCGACGGGAGGATTTTTTATACAAGGAGGTGAAACAATGGCAAACGCGAAGTTTATCGAGCAAAAAGCAGCCAAGGTCGCTGAGATCCAGGCGAAGATTGGTGTCCCGCGCCGCCGAGAACGCTTCCATCGATTCCAAGATCGAGGAGATGCTCAAGGGACCCGTGGCATACGCTTTCGGGTATGACGACGAAGTGGCTCCCGCTCGTATTCTGAAGGCTTTCGTGAAGAAGGCGAAGAAGTGCGAGATCAAGGGCGGTATCGTGGACGGCAAGCTGACCAGCGCCGCCGACATGGATGCGATCGCCGATCTTCCCAGCAAGGAAGTGCTCATCAGCCGTCTGTTGGGCAGCATGAAGAGCCCCATTTCCAAGTTCGTTATCGTGCTGGATCAGATCGCAAAGCAGAAGGGCGAAGCCCCCGAAGCGTAACAACCGGGCATATGCCCACAGAACAACAAACAAAATAATAAAATTTTAAGGAGAAATATCATGAATAAGGAACAACTGATTGCTGATCTGAAGGCAATGTCCGTTCTGGAGCTGGCCGAGCTGGTCAAGGCTCTGGAAGATCAAGATCGTCCGCGAGCAGACTGGTCTGGGCCTCAAGGAAGCCAAGGCTGTGGTCGATGGCGCTCCCGCCCCCGTCAAGGAAGGCATCTCCAAGGAAGACGCCGAGAAGATCGTTGCCGCCTTTAAGGAAGTCGGCGCTGTCTGCGAGATCAAATAAGGTTTCGTACGAACAAATCGAAAGGACGGTCATTGACCGTCCTTTTTCATTTTCCAAGGTTCCGTCCGAATCGAACGGCTTCCTTTCCGAACTTCGATCGGATGCTGTCCACTGCATCATCGAGCCGCCGGCTCCTTTCCATGGCAGCTGTATCCGAGAACATGTTCAGCTGTTGAGCGCCGTCCATACTTAGGCCCGAAACGCCTACGCTCAGCATCCGTATGGGCTTTCCCGCAGGCCAGTTCTCTTGGAGCAGTTCCATGGCCGTGTCCCGGATAAGCCGGGTGCTGCAGGTATAGTCCTCCAACGCCTTCTGCCGATTGATGACCTTCAAAGAAACGTCCTTTACCTGGATTTGAACGACAGAGGCGTACAGCTTTTTGCGCCGCAGACGGGTCGCCACCTGATCGGAGATCAGCGTCAGACCCGCCATTACCTCTGCGGGGTCCACCAGATCGTGATCGAAGGTCACGTTGTGGCTGATGCTTTTGGGCTGTTCCTCGTGACCGACGGGAAGGACGGGGGAGAGGTCCTCGCCTCGCGCGCTTTTTTGAAGCTGTACACCCGTCTTGCCCAGGAAAAAGGAGAGGGATTTGGGATCAGCCATGGCTAAATCGCCGATGGTCAGGATGCCGTGCTCCCGCAAAACGGCAGCGCCCGACCTCCCGACGAAGAGCAGCTCCTCTATGGGCAAGGGCCAAAGAAGGTCTCGGTAGTTTTCTCGGGAGATCACGGTGGTTGCGTCAGGCTTCTTGTAGTCGGAGCCCATCTTGGCAAAGGTTTTGTTGAAGGAGACGCCTACGGAGACGGTCACGCCGATCTCCTCCCGGATGCGACGCCGCAGCTCGTCGGCGATCTCACGGCCGGAACCGAAAAGGTGCCGGCTGCCCGTCACGTCCAAAAAGCTTTCGTCGATGCTGAATCGCTCCACCAGGTCCGTGTAGCTCTCATAGATGGCGTTGATCCGTTCACAAACGGCCGTATATTTCTCATGATGTGCAGGGACCAGAAGGAGATCTGGGCATTTCTTTTTAGCGCTGTAGATGGTTTCAGCGGTTTGGATGTGATATGCCTTGGCAAGCTCGTTTTTCGCCAGGATGATGCCGTGCCGCCTGTCTTCCGGCAGAAAACCAAGGTCCATATGGCTGTGTTCAGGTTTCCACATACAGCAAATCAGATCACGATGCCGCCGTCTACGGACAGGATCTGCCCGGTGACCATCTCCGCTTCGGCAAGGTAGCAAACGGCGTCAGCCACCTGCTCCGGCGTGATAAGCTTCCCTAAAGGTGTCTCCTCTTGAAATACAATCAGGTCTTCTTCGTTTAGAGAAGCGTTCATGGGGGAGGGGACCAGACCAGGCGCGACGGCGTTGACCCGGATATGGGATGGGGCCAGCTCCTTGGCCATGGCCTTTACAAAACCATTGAGAGCACCTTTGGAGGCGGAATAGACGAGATGGACGATAGCGCCGCCCTCCTTCTTCAGCATATGAGGGATAGCTCCTTTTGTGAGGAGCATAGCGCCCTTTACGTTGACGGAATAGAGCCTGTCCATCTCCGCTTCGCTCACTTCGCCCAGCACCTTTTGCGGCAGGGCAACGCCTGCGCAGTTCACCAGCAAATCGACGCGGCCCATGCGCTGCTCGATGGCCTTGAAAAGCGCTGTGACGTCGTTTTCTCGGGTGATATCGGCATGGCATAGAAGGACAGGCGTATCCTCCGGAAGCGTTTTTACGAGGGCCTGTGCCCTTTCAGGATGGTCATGATACTGAAGGACCAGCGCATATCCCTTTTCACCCAGGGCTTTCGCGCATGCCCCGCCGATAACGCCGGAAGCACCGGTGATCAACGCTATCCTCATTTCCATATCCTCCCTTGTTCCTATCCAATACTATACCCTGATTTCGCTTTTCTGTAAAGGGATGGCCTGCCATGAAGGCAGGCCTTAGGATCAGTTTATTCGTCGTATTCGCCGGTATGCCGCACGTTTCGCTGAAAGAGCATCACGATGCCCC
Organism: uncultured Eubacteriales bacterium; assembly: GCA_902768995.1. Lineage (GTDB taxonomy): Bacteria > Bacillota > Clostridia > Christensenellales > CAG-138 > RUG472. The sequence goes on from CACXNN010000002.1 coordinate 28,132, forward strand.
AGATGCCGGCGATGCCGACCAAAGCGTATACGATGCGAGAGAACGTAGTCATGGAACCGAACAGTGCCGCCACCAGATCAAAGTGGAACAACCCGATAAGGCCCCAGTTCAGCGCGCCGATGACCATAATGATCAAAGCAAGTACATTCATTCCTTTGCCACTCCTTTCGACGATAGTGTTTCGTGAAAGAAGGGAACTTATGCAAAAGAATAGGGATCCGTGCTGCGCTTTTTCTTTTCGGAAAGTACTTCGATTTCAAATTCGTCGAAATCCACTGATTCTATGAAATCCGCCGGTTTGAAGACAACGCGCGAAAATCGTGCAAGATCGTTCACATGCTTGCGCAGGACCACGGGACGGCACAGGTCCAGATCCTGGCACAGCTCGTGGAGGAGAGAGCTCCATCCCTCCATATCGGAAGGCCGTGCGGAAGCGAACTCCCGCACGGTCTCTCGCATGATCCTATGATCTTGCAGTACTTTGGCCCAGATACGCATCAGTCTTTCATCTGGAACCAGGCCGTGATGTACAAGCTGGTGCCGTCTGTGTACAAGCCGTTGAGGGTGCTGTACAGCTTGAAGGGCTTGCCCACCTGCTTGGAGGCGTCCCAATTGACCACGGCGTTGAGCACGTAGATCTTCACGGTCTCCTTGTTGCTGGTCTTGGCCTCGAAGGTAATCACGCCGGTATCCGGATCCACCTCCAGGATCTTGCCCACGAACCTGTAGAAGCCGCCGTCGGTGGGATTTTCCATGACCTTGGCGAAGGCATACCCGGTGGGCACTTCATGGTAGGAGTTGGTCTTGTTGTAGCCGCTGATGGCCTTGGCGCGATCCGCATACATGCGCGATACGACGCAGCTGGTCTCGCCTTCCTCATAGCCGTCCTTCTTGGCATGGATGGTGATGTTGGCGATGCCGTAGTGATCCTTGCCGAAGGTGACCTCAAAGGAATAGTTGCCTTCCGCATCCACGGTGGGGGAACCGCAGGCCACAGAGGACATATATTCCGCGGCGGGCGTGGCGGTCAGGGTCGCGCCGGGGGCGGTGACACCGGTGACCGTCACCTTGTTGTTCTTGTCTGCGCGAAGCTTGTCCACGGCGGTCTCCACCGTAAGCGGCATCTTCTCGGGGATGAAGACGTAGGGCGTGACGGTGAAGGACTGGCTGGCGGATACGCAGTTGGCCTTGTTGGCCTCGACCAGCACCGTTTCAGCTTCGTCGCCGGTCAAAGTGTAGGTGTATTCGAAGCTGCCGCCGCTGGCCGTTGATGGTCACGGTCACGGTATGATCGTCCACCTTGCCCTTGATGGGCAGCTCGTTGCCTTCTCCGGCCATGATGCCTTCCTCCGGGATGTCGGCCTGGGCAGGCTCCGTGATCTCCAACTGGAGGGAGGGGAAGGTGATGTCAAAGGAATCCACATGCAAAGATTCCTGCGTGCCGTCCGCATGGGTGACAAGGATCTGCGGCGTCACCGTATAGACGGGATCCGTCAGGGTCGTGTTGGGGAAGAAGCAGGACTTGGGGATGGTCAGCAGATACGGCTGATCGGTGGCCTCGTTGTTGGGCTGCACGAAATCGTCCTGATTGGGCAGCACGATGGTCACGGTATCCCCGGGGCGAGCGGTCATGCTGATGGTGATGCAGGGGATACCCTGACCGTCCACAATCTCCTCCAGATGGGTGACGGAATAATCTACCGGCGTCCCGGTGACAGGCGCATCGACCGGTTCGGTGTTCTGGTTGTCCACAGGGACGGTGGCCTGCTGGGCAGGGATGGTCGTTTGCGTGGCCGCTTTCTTGCCGGCGCAGTTGAACTGCAGGAATCCGGGAAGCTTGGCCTTGGTGTCGCCGCCCTTGATGTTGCAGAAAGCAACGATACCCACGATGATCAGCAGGATCGCCAACAGGCAGACGATCAGGATGGTGACGATGTTGAAATCGCTGCCGCCCTTGCGGCCCCGGCTCTGAGAGGACTTCTTCCGGCGGGGAGGCGTGGGCTCGTACTCCTCATAGCCATCGTCCTCATCGTCGTCGTAGCTGTCATCGTCGTACCCGTCGTCCTCGTCCTCGTCATCCTCATCGTCGTCCTCGTCATCTTCCGCGACGACGCGGCTCTTCTTGTTGGCGGAACGGGCAAAGCGAGTGGTCTTGGGCTCGGATTCCAGCTTTTTCACATCGCTGTCGTCCTCGTCGTAATCGTCCTCGTCGTAATCGTCCTCATCCTCGTCGTCCTCATCGTCGACGACGCGGCGCTTCTTGGCGGGCGCGGCAGCACGGGAGAACAGAGGCTTCTTGGCCGGCTTGACCTCTTCCTCATCCTCGTCGTAATCCTCTTCGTCCACATCTTCGTCGTCTTCAGGCTCCGCCACCTTCTGCGGTGCCTTGTAGCTGCTTGCACGGCGGGCCGCGGAAAAGTCGGGGGCTTTCACATTGCCCCGCCGGGGACGGGCTTCCTTCTCGACGACCTCTTCCGCGTCGGTGGCCTGAGCTGCTTCGTCTGCATCCGTCTGATCCTTCAGATTGGCGGCGCAGACCTTGCAGAAGGTCGCGTGGTCGGGGTTGTAGGCTCCGCATTTTTTACAGATCATAAAAACTGCCTCCTTGGACATATTTACATAGAAACAGTTTAAAGTATAAAGTATGTATGTTGAGGTTTTGTTGCCGATATATGACGAATATGTTAACATTTTCGGGACAGCCCTTCATTTTACATTGTAACCAACAACTTCTTATGGTATAAATAGTGCATTGCCATGGGGCGTAACTCTATGACGCTTTTTCGAATACCATAGAGTATACTGCGACAGGATGGGTTTTTTGAGATGATTTATTTGGATAACAGCGCCACGACCCGCACGCTACCGGAGGCTGCTCAGGCATCCATGCAGGCCATGACGGAGGATTTCTACAATCCGGCGGCAGCCTACGCCTACGGGGCCCGTACGGAAAAGCGGGTGAACGAGGCTCGCGCCATCATTGCCCGGCCCCTCAGGGCGAAGCGGGAGGAGATCATCTTCACGTCCGGCGGCACGGAGAGCAACAACGCCGCCGTGTTCGGGAGCCTCAGGATGTGGCATGGACCTAAGCGGGTCATCACCACCGCGGTGGAGCATCCTTCCGTATTCGAAACGGTCCAGTCCCTGAAGCAAAGTGGGGACGTAGATATCGTGATCCTGCCCGTGAACGAACAGGGGTATCCCGATCTGACCGCCTTGCGGGATGCACTGACGGAGAACACGGCCCTGGTGTCCATGATGCACGTGAACAACGAGCTGGGCACGGTGACGGATCTTTCCGCCGCCGCCCGGTTGATCCGCCGGCATGCGCCCCGGGCCATCTTCCATGCGGATGGCGTACAGGCGTATATGAAGGTGGACACGGAGAATCTGGGCGTGGATCTCTATTCCATCTCCGCCCACAAGTTCCATGCGCCTAAGGGCGTGGGCGCCCTCTATAAGCGCAGCGGCGTCCGCTTCGCCGGGGGCCAGATGGGTGGCGGCCAGGAGAACAACCTGCGCTCCGGCACCCTGAACGTTCCGGGCATCCTTGGCATGGAGAAAGCGGTTGCCCTGTATGAGCAGAACCTGAGCGCCTGGCGGCAGAACATGTGCCTCTGTAAGCGCCGTTTGTATGATGACCTCATGGCCATTCCTGACGTGATCCTCAACGGGCCGTCCCTGGACGAAGCCGCGCCTCATATCCTGAACCTGTCCTTCATGGGGATCAGGGGAGAGGTACTACTCCACGCCCTGGAGCAGTTCGACGTATGCGTGTCCACCGGCTCTGCCTGCGCGGCTCGGAAGGCGGGGAAGAACCGTATCCTGACGGCGGCTGGCATCATCGGTCCTCGGCAGGAGGGAGCCATCCGCTTCAGCTTCTGTCCCTTCAATACGGTGGAAGAGATGGACAAAGCGGCCCAGATCGTTTCGGAACAAGTCAAGTTTTTACGGAAATACAGGAGAAGGTAAGATGAACAACAGCGCACTGGTGGTGAAATACGCGGAGATACATTTGAAGGGGCTCAATCGCCCCTTCTTCGAGCGCAAGCTGGTGGAGAAGATAGAGGAGACCCTTTCTGACGCCAAGCCCCGGGTGGTCCGGGAGCAGGGCCGCATCTTCGTGTACGAGCTGCCCGAGGAACACCTGGAGGAATACGCCGCACGGCTCCAGAAGGTCTTCGGCATCCATTCCGTATCCGTCGCCGCCTGCGGGGAGAAGACCTGGGAGGAGGTGCGGGCCCTGGGCATCCGCCTCATGGCGGCCTATCGGGACGAGCCCAAGACCTTCAAGGTGTTCGCCCGCCGGGCGGACAAGCGGTTTCCCATGACCTCTGAGATGATCTGCCGGGAGCTGGGCGAAGAGCTGCTGCAGGCCTATCCCAATCTTAAGGTGGACGTGCACCATCCTGAGATCCCCTTGACCGTGGAGATCCGGCAGGACAAGGCCTTCCTGTACACCGGCGAGATCCCCTGCGCCGGCGGCATGCCCGTGGGCAC
>CACXNN010000003.1 GCA_902768995.1 uncultured Eubacteriales bacterium
CTCCCCCGCCGTCTCCAGGGTATACCGCTCGTTGGGGAAGATGGGCACCAGCTCCTCGAAGGTCTTGCGGCGGGCGTTCTCGTCGGGCAGGAGGCCGTTGACCTTGTCGATGTACATGAGGGCGTCGAACTTGTCCCCCTCCCGATGGGGCCGGGCCCGGCCCTCCACGTAGTCGCCGGTCTTCAGGCTGAAGCGGCGGATCTGGGTGATGGACAGGTAGATGTCCTTGGGGCCGGAGTAGTAGTTGTTCATGCGGAGGAACCCGTACCCGTCGGGCAGCACCTCCAGCACGCCCTCCGTGGGGGGGCAGTTCTCCGTTTCCAGCATCTTGGGCACGGCGGGGTTGGCGGTGCCGTACTCCTGGTTATAGTAGGGCTTCTCCTCCTCCCCGTTGGCGGGGGAATTGGCGGGGGCGGCGGGGCGGTTGGCCCGCTGGTCCTGGACGTTCTGGTTCGCATAGCGGCGCTCGCCGTTGGTGAAGCTGCTGTAGTGGCGGTTGACGCCCTTCTGATAGCGGTTGGATTGGGCGCGTTCGTTCCGGCGATAGTCTTTCTCCCCGGCCTCCTCCTTCCCTTCCGCCTTGGGGGCTTCCTGGGCGGGCTCCTGGGGCTTCTCCGGGGCGGGGGCCTTGGCCTTCTCCGGGGGCTGCTTCCGCTGCCGATCGTTCCTCCCCTTGGGGGCCGGTTTGGCGGGCTGGGTGGGCGCTTCCGGGGCAGGCTTCTCCTCCGTCGGCTCAGCCGCCTTTGGGGCCGCCGGGGCGGCGGGCTTCTGGGCTGCCGCGGCCTTGGTGGGACGGCCCCGCTTCTTGGGGGCAGGGGTCTCGCTCTTGCCAGAAAGCATCTCGATCAGCTCGTTTTTCCGATATTTGCCTACGTTTTTCACGCCCAGAGCCTTCGCCATGGTGCGAAGCTCCGCAAGGCCTTTTTCCTGCAGTTCATCAGGAGCCATTTGCTTCCTCCAAAGAAATATGGGTTTGTATGTTGTGTGGGATAGTCGAAGAGACGGGATCGATCTCGTATGGCTGTATTGTAGGGCCTTGGACCCATTTTTGTCAAGGCATTTTGCAAAATCAGTGCAAATCATCCCCCTTCTCTCCCCCTTCGCGGCATACCCCCGGGTACGGCTTCATAGGCTGGTGGCAGGAGGTGGACCTATGGATAAGACCGGAACCCTGGCAGAGTATGTGCCCGACGCCCATCAGATCGTCGTCGAGGGCCAGCGCCACGCCCGCATCACGGGGGTGGTGGACGTGGAGAGCTTCCACGAGGAGGAGGCCGCCATCCTGACCGAGGCGGGCATGCTGATCCTGTCGGGGGAGCAGCTCAAGCTCACCCGGCTGGACCCGGACAGCGGCCAGGTGATCGTGGACGGGCGGATCCTGTCCCTGGAGTACGAGCAGCCCGCCGCCAAGCGAAGCTTCTTCGGCCGCATCCGAGGATGATCCGGGACGTGTTCAGCCAGCCCCACCAGGCCATGGTCATGCTGTTCTTCGGTCTGGTCGGCGGCCTCGGGTACGAGCTTCTGCGGTTCCCGCGCCTCAAGGCCGGGCGGGTCGGGGCGACGCTCTGGGACATCCTTGCCCTGGTGCTGCTGCAGGTGTGCCTGCTCGCGGCGCTCATGCTGTCCACCCGAGGGGAGGTCCGGCTCTACGGCCTGGTCCTGTTCTTCGGCGGCATGGCCCTCGTCCGGTGGGCGTTTCGGCCCCTGTTCACAGAAATACTCCAAAAGATACGCAAAAAACTGTTTCCCTCTTGCTGAAAGTCTGCTATACTGCTTTACGTGAAAAAACGTGCCCGCAAAAAAACGGTTTACTTCAAGCCCATACACTTTCTCCTGCTCCTGGCGGTGGACGCGGTCATCCTGGCCGGCGTCATCATCCCCCAGCGCACCAACCGGGAGAACGCCCAGCTGCTTCTCGAGCAGAAGCGGTCGGAGCTGAACGCCATCAAGATCGAATACGAGCGGGAGCAGGCGAACCTGGATTATATGCAGACCGACGAATACAAGCTCCAGCAGGGATCCGTCCGTTACGGCTGGCACTACACCGACGACTCCATCATCCTGGACGAGGACGACGCTTCCCTGGCGGGAGGCAGCCAATGAGCGCGCCTGTGGCCATTTTGGATATCGGCAGCAACTCCGTCCGCTTCGCCATTTTGGAGCGGGGTCAGGAAGGCGCTTTTTTTGTGCCCGGCGGGCGCAAGGAGATCTGCACCACCCGGCTCGGGAAGGGGCTGGACAAGACCGGCCGCCTGTCCCCTGTCCCCATGGCGGACACCGTCAAGGCCTGCCGCCTGTTCTGCGATAAAGCGGAAGCTGGCGGGGCTCGGGCCTACGCCTACGCCACCAGCGCCGTCCGGGACGCCTCGAACCGGCAGGAGCTGCTGGGCGCGTTGAAAGCCGCTTGTCCTGACATGCAGGTATTCCTGCTCTCCGGCGAGGAGGAGGGGCGTTTAGCATATGAGGGGGCCGTGGGCGGCAACGTTGGGACGTTGCTGGATATCGGCGGGGGCAGCGCCCAGGTGGTGACGCCCAGCTGGTCCGTCAGCTTCCCCACGGGCTGCGTTCGGGCCCAGGACCTGTGCCCGGAGGACGGCGTCGGCGCCCTTTTTCGGCGTGGGCGGCACCATCACCACGTTGGGAGCCCTGCTCCTGCAGCAGGAACGCTACGACGGCAGCCAGCTCGCCGCCCTTCGGATCACGCCGGAGCTGCTCAACGCCCTTTTGCAGCGGCTCTCGGCCCTGGGGGACGAGAAGCGGGCTCAGATGCCGCTGCTGGTCCGCCGCCACGACGTGATCCTCCAGGGGGGCCTGATCCTCAGCTGGTTCATGGAGAACCTGTCCATCAAGGCCCTGACCCCCACGGACCGGGGCGGCATGGAGGGCTTTGCCGGCTGGCTCTTTGAGAAGGGGATCGTATAAGCTTTTGTTTTGCCGCTTTTTCTTTTCATGTGAAAAGAAAAAGCGGTGCAAAAAGAAAAGCAAAGCAAGAAAAAATGGGAGGTGCTGAAAAGCATCTCCCATTTATTGAAAGTACTATGAATCCCTTCCTGTCGACTACTCCTCGTCCTTCTTGTCGGGGATGTTGATCTCGATGGGCTCGTTGCAGTTGGGGCAGATGAGCCCGTCCGGATTGTCCAGCATATCCTCGTCGAAGTAGATGGTCTCGCCGCAGTTGGGGCAGACGACCTCGAAGAAATCATCGTCGTCGTCCACGTCCTCGTCCTCGTCGTCCTCGTCCTCGCCGTAGAGGATCTCATCGTAATCGTCCATGTCATCGTAGATCTCGTCGATGGAATCGTTGAGTTCCTCAATGGCATCGTCGTGATCGCTCAGCTCCTCCGCGATGGAATCCAAAGCGTCGATGATGGCGTTGAACAGCTTCTTCTGCTTGGCGTCCTCGATCTCCAGGCCCTCCATGAGGCCGTCCAGATACGCGACCTTTTCCGAAATTCTGCTCATATGCTCCTCCTTGTTTCCTTTGGTGTTACTATGGCTTAGATGCGCTCCATGTATTCGCCGGTGCGGGTATCCACGCGGATCTTGTCGCCCTGGTTCACGAACAGAGGCACGGCGATGTGGTAGCCGGTCTCCAACACGGCGGGCTTGGTGGTGCCGGTGGCGGTGTCGCCCTTGAAGCCGGGCTCGGTGTCGGTGACCTCCAGGACCACGAAGTTGGGGGCCTGGACGGCGAAGGGGGAACCCTTGTAGGAACGGACGGTGACGGTGTCGTTCTCCTTGATGAAGTCGATAGCGTCCTCCACCTGCTCATGGTTCAGGGGGATGATATCGAAGGTCTCGCTGTCCATGAAGTAGTAGAGATCCCCGTCGGAGTAGGAATAGGTCATCTCCTTGGTCTCGATGCGGGCCTCGGGATACTTGTCCGTGGGGCTGAAGGTGCGCTCCAGCACCGCGCCGGTCATCGCGTTCTTGAGGCGGGTACGGACGAAGGCCGCGCCCTTGCCGGGCTTAACATGCTGAAAATCCACGACGGCCCAGACGTTTCCATCGATCTCGACCGTGGTGCCCTTGCGAAAATCGCCTGCCATTACCATAGTTTTCTTTTCCTCCCTGTCATTTCTGGTTTGGTTCTGTATGTTATATGGTCAATCCACGCTGAGAAGCTCTTTCGTAGAGCTGACCAGGTCGATCTTTCCCGCTTTCGTGACGACGCAGCAATCCTCGATGCGCACGCCCAGCTTCCCTTCGATGTAGATGCCCGGCTCCACCGTGATGGTCATGCCCTCCTCCAGCGTCCATTCGCTGGCGGTGGAGGCGTTGGGCGCTTCGTGGATCATGAGGCCGAAGCCGTGCCCCAGGCTGTGGCCGAAGGTCTCGCCGTAGCCCTTAGAGGCGATATAGTCCCGGGCGATGGCGTCCAGCTCCCGGCCGGTGATGCCCGCCTTCAGGGCGTCCAGGGCCTTCTGCTGGGCGGTGCGAACGATGTCGTAGATCCGCTTGGAGAAGTCGTCCACCTCACCTACGGCGAAGGTCCGGGTCATGTCGCTGTGGTAGCCGTTGTAGACGCAGCCGAAGTCCAGCACCACCAGATCCCCCTTCTGGAGCCGACGGTCCCCGGGGATGGCGTGGCACATGGCGCCGTTGGGGCCGGAGCCCACGATGGTGTCGAAGGAGGGGCACTCGCTCCCCAGCTTGGCGTTGATGTAGTCCAGCTCCGCCGCCACTTCCTTCTCGGTCATGCCGCTGCCGATCCGGGTCAGGAGGATCTTGAGGCCCTCGTCCGCCAGGTTCTGGGCCTTCTGGAGGCTGGCGATCTCGTCCGCGGTCTTGAAGAGCCGGGGCTTGTTCATCTCCTCGGAGAAGGGGACGAACTCGTACTCAAGGGCCTTGTACTTCTCGAAGGTGGCCACGGTCATGGTGTGGTTCTCGAAGGCCACCCGCTTGGCGCCGTCTTCCTTCAACAGCCTGTCCACCGTGGGGAGCAGGGCGCCGCGGCCCACCTCCACCACGTCAAAATCCGGGCTCTGTTCCTTGGCCTGGATGGTGTAGCGAAAATCCGTCAGGAGCGATGCATGGGCGCCCGTGACGACCAGGGCTGCCTCGTCGCTGGTGAAGCCGGAATAATACCGGATGGCGGTGAGACCGGTGACGAGCGCCGCGTCCAACCCGTTGTCGCTCAAAAGTTTGCGCAGCTTTTCCACACGCTCTTTCATGCCTTGTTTCCTGTCCTCCCTGCAAAGTCCTACCCAAAATGTCATTGTATTATACCATGATGTTTCACATATCACAAGTCTTTTTTTCCAGCGACGCTCTCCTCCTCCAGAAGGGCCAGCCGGAGCTTCAGCACAGCCTTCTTTTCGATCCGGGAGATGTAGGATCGGGAGATGCCGATGCGGTCCGCCACCTGCTGCTGGGTCAGGGGCCCTTCCCCAGAGAGGCCGCAGCGCAACGACAGGACCAGCTTCTCCCGCCGCCGCAGCGTCCGGTCCATGAGGGAGCGGAGCCGCTCCCCCTCCAACCGGCGGCTCACCTCCTCGAAGAGCTCCGAACCGTCGGTGCCCACGAGATCCAGCACCGTCCGCTCGTTCCCCTCCCGGTCCCGGCCCAGGGGCTCCTCCATGGACACCTCCCCCACCAGCTTCTTCTCCGTCCTCAGGCTCATGCGGATCTCGTTTTCGATGCACCGGGAGGCGTAGCTGGACAGGCTCCCCTTGTCCGGGGAAAAGGTGTCCACCGCCTTGATGAGACCGATGGTGCCGATGGAGATAAGGTCGTCCAGTTCCCGGCGCCGGGACAGCTTCCCCCGGGCGGCGTACTTGCCCGCGATATGGGCGCAGAGCCGCAGGTTGTGGAGGATCAGCCGATCCCGGGCCCCTTCGCTCCCGGCCCGCAGTTCCTCCAGCGCCTGCCGCTCCTCCGCCGGGGACAGGGGCTTGGGGAAGGAGGCGCTCTTCACGTACCCGGCGAAGAACAGCCCCCGCAGCAGCTCCAGCAAAAACAACAGCATAGCTTCACCCCCTACGGGATCAGGCTATGCTGTGATCCGACAAATTATCCCTTCCCTCGCGCCAAAGGCGTCAATTCAGCTGCGCTCCAGGCGCTTACTCCCAGAACGGGGAATACTTCAGCACGTTCCGCTGGTGCTCCTGATAGGACTTGCTGAACACCAGGCGGTTGGTCTGCTTGGGGTTCATGTTGCAGAAGTAGAGGTACCCTTCGCTGAGGTACTCCTCCGACGGGTAGAGGGCCGCCTGGATGGCCGCCCGGCCCGGGTTGCAGATGGGCCCCACGGGCAGGCCCTTGTTCCGGTAGGTGTTGTAGGGGGACACGGTGGAAAGCTCCGTATCCGTGAAAGTGTACTTCTTCACCCCCAGGGCATAGGACAGGGTGGCGCAGGATTCGAGGGGCATCCCCTGCCGGAGCCTGTTGTGGAACACCGCCGACACCCGTGCAAAGTCCTCGTCCGCCGCAGCCTCCTTCTCGATCATGGAGGCGAGGGCGATCACCTGGTCCGTGGTCAAATTCAATGTCCGGGCCCGCTCCGCGTCCTCCTCGGTGAACACCACGGCGAACCGGTTCAGCATCTTCTTCAGGATGTCTGCGGGGGCCGCGTCCTCATAGACCTCGTAGGTGTCGGGGAACAGATACCCCTCCAGGGCGTAGCGCCGGTCGGAGGCGTTCTGGATCCCATCGAGATACCCCACGGACAGGAGCGTGCCGTCCTTGCAGAGGGCCAGGAACTCCTCCTGCTCCTCCAGGATGCCCGCCTCGTAGAGGGCCTGGGCGATCTCCGCCGCCGTGTACCCCTCGGGGATGGTGAAGCGGGTGACCCGCCGGGCTTCGTTCCCGGCGCAGAGGATGTTCACGATCTCCGGGATGGTCATGTTCCGGGAGAGCACGTAGGTGCCCGCCTTCAGGGCGTGGGCCTTGCCCGTGAAATCCACGTACACCTTGAAGGAGGCGGTGCTGACGATGAGCCCCGGCTCGTCCTGGCCCCGGGCGTTGTAGAGGATAGAGGCGATGCGGGAGGCGGAGGAGCCGGAGGGGATCACCACCTGGATGGGGGTGTTGTCGTCCGCGTCCACGGGGTAGACGAAGTGGCTCAGCACGTAGCGGATGGCCCCGATCATGGCGAGGGCCACCAGGCCCAGGCTCAACAGGGCCGCTGCGATGGGGCGCAGTATCCGCCATACCTTTTCCCGGCGCACCGCCACCGGGTCCTTCCATTGTGTCATGCTATCTCCCCCACTCGGAAAAGTCTATCCCGACGCCTCGGGCGATGGCGTCGTAGGTGTCCGTCAACAGCTTGTTCAAACTATACTCCGCCAGCAGAAAATCGGCGGCGTCCGGGGAAAACTGCAGCAGCTCCGCCAGCTTTTTGAGCTCCTCTTCCTCCGCCCCGGCCTCTGCCCCAGCCATGCGCCGGGCCTGGACCGTCATCTGCAGCTTATGGAACCGCTTCAGGAGGGCGGCGGTCTGCTCGTCCGCCAGGGCCTTCTCCTTGGCAGCAACATAGGCTTCGTATTCTTTGCTGCGGCGGATCTCGGCCGCCAGCTCCTTAGCCAAGGTCTCGATCATAGGTCTCTCCCTCGATGACGATGGGGATGATGAGGGGCGTCCGCTTGGTCCGGCTCTTGAAGAAGGATTTGAGCTTGCTCTTCACGGCGGCCTTGATGTCGCCGTAGTTGGCCCTGTCCTCCGCCTCGAACCGCTGGACCTCGGGGGCCACAGCTTGGGCCGCCTCGGCCATAAGGTCGTCGGACTCCTTCATGTACACGAACCCGCGGCTGATGAGCTCCACCGGGGCGATCTCGCGGCCGGTCTCCTTGTCCAGGGTGACGACCGCCACCACCAGGCCTTGGCTGGAAAGCTCCAGGCGGTCCCGGATGACGGCGTCCTCGATGCTCTTGCTGCCGTCCACCATGACGGCCCCCGAGGGCACCTCCCCGGCCTTCGCCGCGCCCTTCTTCGTGAAGGTCACCACGTCGCCGTTGTTCATGACGAAGATATTCTCCTCCGGGATGCCCATATCGAGGGCCAGTCGCCCATGGGTCATGAGGTGCCGGAACTCGCCGTGGGCGGGGATGAAGAATTTGGGCTTGGCGATGTGGAGCATGAGCTTCAGCTCCTCCCGGCAGGCGTGGCCGGACACGTGCACGTCCGCCATGCGGTCGTAGACCACGTAGGCCCCCTTCTCGAAGAGGCCGTCGATGACCCGGCCTACGCCCACCTCGTTGCCGGGTATGGCGGAGGCGGAGATGATGACCGTGTCGCCGAAGCCGATGTTGATCTTGTGGGAGGCGTTGGCCATGCGGTAGAGGCCGCTCATGGGCTCCCCCTGGCTGCCGGTGGTGATGATGCAGACCTTGTCGTCGTGGAACTTGCCAAGGTCGTCCACCTTCACGATCCGATCCTGGGGGATGTGCATATAGCCCAGGTTCTGGGCGTAGGCCACGATCTGCTCCATGCTCTTGCCCGCGAAGCAGATGACCCGATCGTGCTCGATGGCCACGTCCGCCACCTGCTGGAGGCGGTAGACGTTACTGGCGAAGGAGGCCACGATGATGCGGCCCTTGGCGATGTCGAAGTAGTGCTCGAAGGTCTTGCCGATCTCCCGCTCGGACTGGGTGTACCCGGACCGCTCCACGTTGGTGGAGTCGGACAGGAGGCACAGGACCCCCTTGCTGCCGTAGTAGGCCAGGCGATTGATGTCGATGGGCTGGCCGTCTAAAGGCGTCAGGTCGATCTTGAAGTCGCCCGTGTGAAGGATCACCCCAAGAGGCGTGGTGATGGCCAGGGCCACCGCGCCGGGGATAGAGTGGCTGGTCTTGATGAACTCCACCTTAAAGCAGCCCAGCTCCACCGTGTCCCCGGGCTTCACCGTGTTCAAGGTGCCGGTGACGTGCATCTCCTGGAGCTTGTGCTCGATCAGGGCCACGGTCAGATCCGTGCCGTACACGGGGGCGTCGAACTTCTGCAAAGCGTAGGGCACGGCGCCGATATGGTCCTCGTGGCCGTGGGTGATGACGAAGCCCCGGAGCTTCTCCCGGTTCTCCTCCAGATAGGTCATGTCCGGGATCACCACGTCGATGCCCGGCATATCGTCGTCCGGGAACGCCAGTCCGCAGTCGATGACCACGATGTCCTCCCCGTACTCGAGGAGGGTCATATTCTTTCCGATCTCGCCCATGCCCCCCAGGGGGATGAGCTTCAGTTTGGTTTCTTTCTTACTCATTCTCTTTCCTATGTATCGGCCGCCCGCCTCTGCGGGAGCCGTCTGATAATTCGTTTTATTCTATGGCGGGAGACAGCAGCGCCTTCTTCTCCCGGACCGTGGCAAGAGCCCGTTCCGACAGGAACAGGTTCTTCTGCTGCTTGCCTTTGAAGCGCCGGCCTGCGGGGGCCATGATGCCGAAGGTCACGTTCATAGGCTGGAAATCGTGGCCCACGTATTCCGCCACGTAGTGGCCCAGGGCGCCGATGGCGGTCTGGTCCGTGAAGTCCACGGGGGCCTTGCCCAAAAGCTTTTCGTGGAGGGCCAGGGCGGCTAACAGGCCGCTGGCGGCGCTCTCCACGTACCCCTCCACGCCGGTCATCTGCCCGGCGAAGCACAGGAGGGGGTTCGATTTCAGGGAGTAGTCCCAGTTCAGCAGGCCCGGGGAGGGCAGGAAGCTGTTCCGGTGCATGACCCCGTAGCGTACGAACTCCGCGTGCTCGAGGCCCGGGATCAGGCCGAAGACCCGCCGCTGCTCGGGGAACTTCAGGTTGGTCTGGAAGCCCACGATGTTGTAGAGGCGGCCGTCCTTGTCGTCCTGTCGGAGCTGGACCACGGCGAAGGGCATTTTACCGTCCACCTCCAAGCCCACGGGCTTCAGGGGGCCGTAAGCCAGGGTCATTTCGCCCCGCTTTGCCATGACTTCCACGGGCATACAGCCCTCGAAGACCCGGGGGGTCTCGAAGGAGTGGAGCTCCGCCGTCTCCGCCTCGATAAGGGCGCGATAGAAGGCGAAGTACTCCTCCTTGGTCATGGGGCAGTTGAGATAGTCCTCCCCCCGGCCGTAGCGGGAGGCGGCGAAGACCTTGGAAAAATCCAGGCTCTCCTTCGTCACGATGGGCGCCGCCGCGTCGTAAAAGTGGAGGGGTTGGCCCACCAGGTCGGAGATGCGCTCGTAGAGGGCGCCGGAGGTCAGCGGGCCCGTAGCGATGACGCAGGGGCCGTCGGGGATGTCCGTGACCTCCCCGGGGATATAGGTCAGGTTAGGAAGGTCCAGGAGTTTCTTCGTGACCAGCTCCGTGAATCCCTCCCGGTCCACGGCCAAAGCGCCGCCGGCGGGAACTCTGGTTTCGTCGGCGCAGCTAAGGATCAGGGAGTCCAGCACCCGCAGCTCCTCCTTGAGAAGGCCCACGGCGTTCTCCAGCCGGTCGGACCGGAGGGAGTTGGAGCAGACCAGCTCCGCGAATGTATCCCGCTGATGGGCGGGGGACCGCTTTTCGGGCTTCATCTCCCGCAGGGTGACGGTATGCCCCCGGCGGCAGAGCTGGTACGCAGCCTCCGCCCCGGCGAGGCCCGCCCCCACTACGGTGATGTTCGCCATTTGTTTCGGTCCTTTCTTTTAGTGGTATTGATCCAAGCACCACCTTTTCTTGAAAGAAAAGGTGACCAAAAGAACTTTAGGAAACAGTGTTGCTTGTACACGAAGACATTACTTATCTTCTTGTGCTTCTCTTTTTTCGGTTCCTTTTTTCTCTTCACCGAAGAGAAAAAAGGAACACGAAATCATTCCTTTTCCTTCTTCCCCCGCTGGATGTACCCGCAGTTCCGATCCCCGCAGGCGATGAAGGGGCCGTTCTGGCCCATGCGCTGGACCAGGATGCCGCCGCACCGGGGGCACTTGCCGGGCACGGGCTTATCCCAGCTGACGAAATCGCAGTTGGGGTAGTTGGCGCAGCCGTAGAAGATCTTGCCCTTCTTGGTGTGGCGCTTGAGGATGTCCCCGCCGCACTTGGGGCAGGGAACGTCCAGCTTCTCCACCAGGGGCTTGGTGTTCCGGCACTCCGGGAAGTTGGGGCAGGCCAGGAACTTGCCGAACCGGCCCGTTTTGATGACCATCATAGCCCCGCACTTGTCGCAGGGCACGTCGGACACGGGGTCGGGCAGCTTCACCTTGTCGATGTTGGCGCCGGCGGCCTCCAGGTCCTTCTCGAAGGGGCCGTAGAAGTCGGACACCACCTGCTGCCAGGGGACCTCCCCCTCCTCCACCTGATCGAGCTTCTCCTCCATGTCGGCGGTGAACGCTACGTCCACGATGCCCTTAAAGTTGTCCTTCATGAGCCGGGTCACCACGAACCCCAGCTCCGTGGGCATAAGCACCTTCTTCTCCCGGAGCACGTACCCCCGGTCCACGATGGTGGTGATGGTGGGCGCGTAGGTGGAGGGGCGGCCAATGCCCTTCTCCTCCAGGGTCTTCACCAGGGTGGCCTCGGTGTACCGGGCGGGGGGCTGGGTGAACTTCTGCTCGGGGGTGATGGCCTTGGGCTCGAAGCTGTCCCCCTCGTGGATGGGCGGCAGCTGGACCTCCTTCTCCCCCTGATCGTCCCGGCCCTCGGTGTAGATCACGGTGAAGCCCGCGAACAGGGTCCTGACCCCGGCGGACTTGAAGGTGACCCCGTTCACGTCGAAGGCGGCGGTGGTGGTCTCCAGGACCGCTTCGCTCATCTGGCTGGAGAGGAAGCGCTCGTAGATGAGCTTATAGAGCTTGTACTGCTCGGCGCTGAGGCTCGCCTTCAGCTCCTTGGGGCTGTTCTTCAGGTCCGTGGGCCGGATGGCCTCGTGGGCGTCCTGGGCGTTGCTGCGGCCCCGGTACACGTTGGGCTGGGCGGGCACGTACGCCGCCCCGTAGTTCGCCTCGATGTAGGCGAGAGCCGCCGCCTGGGCCTCCTTGCTGATGCGGACGGAGTCGGTACGGATGTAGGAGATCAGGCCCACGGGCCCCTTCTTGCCGATATCCACGCCCTCGTAGAGCTGCTGGGCCACCTGCATGGTCCGCTTGGCGGTGAAGTTGAGCTTTCTCGACGCCTCCTGCTGCAGGCTCGAGGTGGTGAAGGGCGGCGCCGCGTGGCGCTTCTTCTCGCCGGTCTTCACCTCCACGGCCACGAAGGGCTTCCCGTCGATGCGGCGAAGGACCTGTTTGGTCTCCGCCTCGGTGTGGAGCTCCTTTCGATCGCCCCAGTTGGTGAACTTCGCCTCGAAGGGCTTCTTGCCCTGGAGCTGGGCGGTGATGGTCCAGTACTCCTTGGGGACGAACTCGTTGATCTCCTCCTCCCGGTCGCAGATGATCCGGGTGGCCACGGACTGGACCCGCCCGGCGGACAGGCCCTTGCGCACCTTGGCCCAGAGGATGGGGCTGATCTTGTAGCCCACCAGCCGATCCAGCACCCGGCGGGCCTGCTGGGCGTCCACCAGGTCCATGTTGATGGGCCGGGCCTTCTTGAAGGAGCCCTTGACGGCGGCGGACGTGATCTCGTTGAACTCGATCCGGCACTTGCTCTTCTCGTCCAGCTTCAGGACTTCGGCAAGATGCCAGGAAATAGCCTCCCCCTCTCGGTCAGGGTCGGTGGCGAGGTACACCTTGTCCGCCTTCTTCGCTTCCTTGCGGATGGTCTCCAAAACCTCCTTCCGGCCACGAAGGGCGATATAGGAGGGCTCGAAGCCGTGCTCCACGTCCACGCCCAGCTTGGACTTGGGCAGATCCCGGATGTGGCCCTGGCTGGCCACCACCTTGTACTTGCTCCCTAAAAACTTCTCTATGGTCTTCGCCTTGGCGGGCGACTCCACGATCACCAATGATTCGGCCATGGTCTCTTCCTTCTTTTCCTACACGATAGTCGTTTGCAGGGGGTCCAGCGCGTAGACGCTCCCCGGCAGTTGCTTTATTATTCCCGAAAAAGTCAGTCCTGTCAAGGTGGGAATGAGTTCGTCCACCCCACCCCCGCAGGTTTCCAGCAGCTCGTCCTCGTTTTTCTCCCCCGTCTCGAGGGCCTTCACGATCCGCTGCTCCAGGGGCGAAAGGTCGCTGAAAGCCACCTGCTGAGCTTCCTCCCCGAAGCCGCCCTCGCCGAACTCCTCCAGGATGTCCGATAGGCCCGTGACCAGCTTCGCCTCCCCCCGGCGGATCATGCCGTTGGTGCCCGCGCTCATCAGGTCCGTGATCCGGCCCGGCACGGCGAACACCTCCCGGCCCTGTTCGAGGGCCAGCCGGGCCGTGATGGACGCGCCGCTTCGCTCCCCCGCCTCCACCACCAGCACGCCAAGGGACAGGCCGCTGATGATCCGGTTCCGGAAGGGGAAGTTTTGGGGCAGGGCCGGCGTCTTGGGCAAGAACTCCGTGACGAGGCACCCTCGCTCGGCGATGGCCCCGTAGAGCTTCTCGTTGCCCTTGGGGTAGACCACGTCGATGCCGCAGCCCAGCACCGCCACGGTGGGGTCCTGAGCCCCCTCCACGGAGAGCGCGCCCAGGGCGGCGTAGCCGTCGATGCCGGTGGCAAGGCCCGATATCACCGTGCCGCCGGCCTTCACCAGCTCCCGGCCGAAAGTCTTAGCTATCTCCTTGCCGTAGTCCGTGCAGCGGCGAGTGCCCACGATGGCCAGAGGAAGCTGCATGTCCTCGTTCAGATTCCCCTTGCAAAAGAGCACCGGCGGCGGATCGGGGATCTCCTTCAGCAGGGCCGGATACCGGTAGCTGGAAGCGGTGATGACGCTCACCCCGTTCTTGTCCAGCCAGCGGACGTACCGGTCCATGAACCCGTCGGCCGCCGCCTCTTTCAGCCGTTTGCGGCTCTCCTCGGAGAGCACGGAAAGGCGCTCCATGCGCCCCTTCTGCACGTCCTCCCAGGCCTCCTCCAAATAATAGTATTCCTCCCGCACGGCCGAAAACTGCCGATATCGGGTGCTGGTGGCGTAGTGGAGCCACAGCTCCAGGCGGTCGGTATCGTCGATCATAGCTCGCTCTCCCCCAGGATGGACAGACTCCGGTAGCGGATGGCCTCGGCCAAATGCTTCTCCAGTATCTCGTCGGACCCGTCCAGGTCCGCGATGGTCCTGGCCACCTTCCTGAGCCGCTGGTAGGCCCGGGCGGACAGGTTCATGCGCCGGAAGGCCCGCTCCATCAGCGATTGGCAGCCGCTGTTCAAGGGGCAGTACGCCTCGATCTCTTGGATGCTCATGCGGGCGTTGGTGCGGATGCTGTCCCCGAACCGAGCGATCTGCCGCTGCCGGGCGGCCACCACCCGCTGGCGGATGGCCTTGGAGGGCTCCCCCGCCGCCTTCCCCTTCAGGTCCTCGAAGGGCACGTCGTTCATCTCGATGAACAGGTCGATGCGATCGAGGAGGGGCCCCGAGATGCGCCGGGCGTACCGCTGGATCTGGCTGGGCGTGCAGGTGCAGGCCTTGGTCCGGGAGCCCCGATTGCCGCAGGGGCAGGGGTTCATGGCCGCCACCAGCATGAAGGACGCCGGGTAGGTACAGCTGGTCCGAGCCCGGGACACGGTGACGATCCCGTCCTCCAGGGGCTGGCGCAAGCTCTCCAGTACGTCCCGATGGAACTCCGGGAACTCGTCCAGGAACAGCACGCCCATGTGGGCCAGGCTGATCTCCCCGGGCATGGCGTTGGGCCCGCCGCCGGTGATGGCGGCTGCCGAGGCCCCGTGATGGGGGGATCGGAAGGGACGGGCGGCCACCAGGCCCCGGCTGCCCGCCACGGAATGTATTTTGGTCACCTCCATGCACTCCGCCATGGTCATGGGCGGCAGGATGGAGGGCAGGGCCCGGGCCAGCATGGTCTTGCCGGAGCCCGGGGTGCCGGACAGGAGCAGGTTGTGGCCCCCCGCCGCGGCGATCTCCGCCGCCCGCTTGGCCGTGGCCTGGCCCTTGATGTCCGCGAAGTCCCAGGGGTAGGCCGCCTCCTCGGGGACAAACACCGTGGGCGGCTGGGGCTCCATGCCCCCGTCGCCCTGCAAGAAGGTCACCAGCTGCTTCAAATTATCTACGGGGAATATCCGGACCCCCTCCACGCAGGCGGCCTCGGCGGCGTTCTCCCGGGGCACGAAGAACACGTCCTCCCCCATCTCCCGGGCGGAGATGACCATGGGCAAAACCCCGTTCACGCCCCGCACGTCCCCGTTGAGGGCCAGCTCCCCCAGGTACACGGCCCGGGTAAGGGGCGCCTGCTTCAGCACCCCCTCCGCCGACAGCAACGCCAGGGCGATGGGCAGATCGTAGACGCTGCCCTCCTTGCGCACGTCCGCCGGGGCCAGGCTCACCGTCACGTGCAGGTCCCCGGGGAACTCGAACCCGGCGTTCTTCATGGCGGACCGGACCCGCTCCTTGGACTCCTTCACGGCGGCGTCGGGGAGCCCCACCGTTTCATAGGCGTGGAGCCCGCCGGAGATATAGGCCTCCACCTTCACGGGGAAGCCGTTGAGGCCCGTGAGACCGAAGCTGTTCGCCTGAGATAGCATGTTGCCTCCTTGTCACACCCACCCGTAGTAGAGGATGGATGCGGGTAAAACGTTCTCCAGGAAGCCCGCGTAGCCGTAGCTGGTGGGCAGGCCCGAGATGGCGGGATAGAGCAGGACGAAGTACACCACGGCAAGGCCCAGCCAGGCCCACTTGATCCAGGCGATCCGCCGATTCTCCTGCTCCAGCAGGAAGAAGAGGTACACCGTGGACAGCAGCAGGAAGGGCACCGTGGCGAAGAAGTGGTAGAGGAACACGCACCGGGTCACCAAGATCCAGGGCAGGTAGTTGGCCGCCACGCCCACGAACAGGATGGGATGGACCGGGTTTTTCTTCACCTTCCCCAGCACCCATTCGAGGAACAGGCACACGGCCCCCACGGCGCTGACCCACCAGACGGCGGGGTTGCCGGTGCTGGCGATGTTGGAGATCCGCTCCCCGTCGCCGGACACGTAGAACCAGACGCTCTTGAAGGTGAAGGGCCACTGGTACCACATGCTCTGGCACATGTGGGTGGCGGTGAGCTGGCTGTGGTAGTTGTACATGTCCTTCTGGTTCTTGATGAGGGTGTCGAACATGTCCTTGAGGCCGTAGCTGGGGCGGACGGAGGCCTCGTACCGGTAGTAGGGGAAGTAGGAGATAAAGTAAATTAGCCCCGGCACCAGAAGGAACCACAGGCAGCACCAGAGGGCGGTGGTCCACAGGTTCCGCCAGAACAGGGCGCGCTTCCCCGCCGCCCCCTTGTCGTGGCCCTTATAGGCCTCGAACAGGGCCGAGAACAGGTGGTAGAACAGCACCACGGCGAGGCCCGCCCCGGCGTAGCAGCCGATCCACTTGCTGCTGCACCCCAGGCCGAAGGCCACGCCGGACAGGGCCAGGGGCTTGAGCTTATCCTTGAGGGGCGCGGTGAAGTAGTCCTGCCGCACGTACTCGTACATGAAGAAGAACATGAGCAGGATGAAGAACACCCCGTACACGTCGATGGTGGCGATGCGGGTCTGGGTGAAGTGCATGCAGTCGAAGGCCCACAAGCCCGCCGTGATGAACGCGAAGTCCGTGCGCTTGAAGATGCGCTTGGCGAACACGTACAGGAGGGGGATCATCCCCACGCCGAACAGGGCCCCCATGATCCGCCACCCGAAGGGCTTCATGCCGAAGATCAGGATGCCCAGGGCGATGATGAGCTTCCCGAGGGGCGGATGGGTCCACTCGTAGACGGACAGGTTGTGAATGTTCTCGTAGGCCGTGCGGGCGTGGTAGATCTCGTCGAAGATCATGCCGTTGA
Organism: uncultured Eubacteriales bacterium; assembly: GCA_902768995.1. GTDB lineage: Bacteria > Bacillota > Clostridia > Christensenellales > CAG-138 > RUG472. Next base: position 16,761 of record CACXNN010000003.1, read on the forward strand.
AGTAGCTGGGGGCTTCCGGCACCGTGTCCTGCTCGTCCACCAGGTTCAGGACCGTCTGGTTGTCGTTGAACACCTCCAGCACCGTGACAGGCAGCAGCCGGCCGTCCGAGAAGAAGGCCACCTCGTTCATGGCCACGGCCCTGTCCGCCACGCTGACCTGCAGATACCGGGTGGTCAGGCTCACGTCCGCCTTCTGCCACTTGAACATGTCCCCCTGGTCCTGGGTGTACTGCTCCCCGGCGTCCTCGTCCCCCAGGAAGCGGATGGTCCCCTGGGCGATGTTGCCGTTGAGCCAGATCTCGTCGATGTCCACCGTCTCGCTGAAATCCAGGGTGAACTTGTCCCCGGGCGCGCCCTCGTAGACCGTGGTGGGAAAGGACAGGGTGCCCAGGTTCAAGAGGGCGATGACGGCGTAGACGAGGGTGAGCGCCCACAGCAGGAGCTTGTCCAGCTTCAGCAGCTTTTCGCTCTGCCCCTTCTCGAAGAGGCTCAGTATCTCGAATTTCGGAGAGGCGTTCTGCTTCATTTCTTCAGGCCCTCCTCGATGATGGCGTAGAGTTTGGAGGGCTTCTCGTCCTCCTCCCGGCGGAGGGCCCCCTGGATCCGTCCGGTCAGGTCGTGAAGCATGTCCGCCGTCACATAGCCGAAATAGAGGCACACCAGCACCTCCACCCCGGACCAGAACCGGAGCACCGTGTTGTGCTCCCGGCCGCCCCGGATGACGCTCATGGCCTCGTTGCTCACCACGTACTGGGCCATCATCTCGTTGAGGAAGGTGGTCACGGTGAACAGCAGCGCCGCCAGCAGCAGGCGCTTGTCCTTATAGAAAGCGTAGGCGAACAGGAGCATGACCAGGATGGGCACCACGTACCGCTCGTGCATGTAGTGGCCAAAGGTGAAGATCAGCGCCATGGTCACCGACGCCGCCAGGAACAGGAAGCCCTTGTCCTGATCCAGGGACCGATCGAGCCGCCGCTGGGCCTGGTTCCGGCGATAGATGGTCATGAACCCACAGAGGATGGCGAGGACGATGGCGATGGTGCCGAACTGCTTGTAGGTCAAAAGCTTGGGCACGATGTACTCCCCCGCCCGCTTCCAGTTGGCGCCGCAGAAGGCGAAGTAGTTGTAGGCCTCCACGGTGGCGTAATCGTAGTGGGAGGAGGCGGTCAAGAACCGTTCCACGAACCACAGCAGGCCCTGATCGCCCTTGAAGGGCAGGGAGATGAGCAGCAGGACCGCCACGGCGGACAGAGCTGCCAGCGCCGTGTCCCGCAGGTCCTCCCAGGCCTCCTTCTCGCCCCAGCGGACCAGGAACAGGTGGGCGAAGGCGTACACCGGCCCGAACATGAGGGCCTGCCACTTGGTCATGACGGCCAGGCCGAAGACGGCGCCGGAGAGGATGCGGTTCCGATCCAAGGCCCCCGGCTTCCGGTCGAGAAGCAGCAGGAAGCTGATGGTGAGCCACAGGGTCAGGATGGAGTCGATCTGGCCCCAGGCCCCCGTGAGGAACAGCAATGCCGGGTTCAAAAACACCAGCCCGCCCAGGATCAGGGCCCCGGAGTTGTTGATCCGCTGCTTCCGGGCGTAGCCCATGAGGAGCAGGCTCAAACCGAGGTCCGCCGCCACCGCGGGGAGCATGTAGAGGAAGATGCCGAGGACGCTGCCCGTGTCCACCCGAAACAGGTTCAGCACCGCCGAATACCCGCCCAGGAACAGCATGTAGCCCGGGGGATAGTCGTACCAGTCGTGACCCGCCGCCCAGTAGAAGGACCGGGTGCCGTTGCGGGCGATGTCCTGGCCCCAGGCGATGAAGCAGCCCATGTCGCTGTCGTGGCCTCGGAACAGGGCGCAGAGCACCAGCCGAAGCAACAGCCCCACCACCACGATGAAGGCAAAGCCGCTCCAGTAGGCCTTGTCGGGCAGGGTCTTGCCCGTGAGGAGCCGCCGATTCCGATAGACCCCGAAGAGGAGCAGCACCCCGGAGAGCACCGCTGCCCAGACGATGACGGCGAAGAAGGATTTATAGTGCTCCTCGTCCCGGAAGGCGTCGTCCCCGTCGTCGTCGGAGCCGCCCCAGGCTTCCAGCAGCTGGTACCGGCCCTCGTCCGCCGCCCCGGAGCGCAGAGAGACGTTCCGAAAGCGGACCGTGCCCCGGCTGGCCTCGGAGTAGCCCCCCAGCCGCAGGGCCAAGATCACCTCGGTCTGGCCCGGCTTGGTCTCGAAATACAACCTTTCTTCCACAAAATCGTTGTCGCCCTGGAGGCCCGCGGTGTAGACGCAGCTTCGATCCAGGCCGTAGTTGTCGATGGACAGGGAGGCGCCCCGGCCCTCCGCCACGTCCTCCGTGGCGATCTCGCCGGTGAGCACGTAGAGGGAGCCCTCCTCCACCTTCACCTTCCTGCAGAGCCTGAGATCGTCCGCCACGTCGGAACGGAGGGTGACGACGCCGGAGCCGTCCCCGTAGGCTTCGTACTGGTTCTCATAGGAGCTCACGTACCAGCCCTCGGGCAGGCCACCGGGCTCGCTGGTCAGGTCGTAGACGGCCGAAAGGGAGGCCCCGCCGCCCCGGTGTTTTTTGAAATAGAACCCCGCCACGACGATCAAGGCCACGGCCAGCACCGCCACGATGGCGCTCAGCGTTTTCTTCTGCACGAACTATCCTCCGATCCCTTCACAGGGATATATTTCCTCATATGTATGATAGCACAAAGGCCCTGCATATTGCAATCCATTGTCAAAAAGGGTTCACATTGTGCGAGGATACGACAGCATCCATCCGCCGAAGGGGGCTGTTTTTTTCTCTCCCCCGGCGCAGCCGAAGAGAGAAAAAGTCTTTGTCCTCGTCTTTGTCCTTGTCCTTTTCTTTGTCTTTTTCCTTGTCTTTGTCTTGGCCATGTTTGCCATAGGAAAAATGGCCAGGCCATATCCGGCATGGCCAGGCTATCCGATGCTATGGTTCGCTATGGTTTGCTAAAAGGCGCTGGGGATATGGACGACGCGCAGGGGGCGGGTGTAGACCTCCACCACGTCGAAGCGGGTGCGGGCGTCCGGGGTCCGGTGGGCCTTCAGGTACCCCTGGGCGGCCCGGGTGAGAAAGAGCTGCTTTTTTGGCGTCACGGCGTCCCGGGGCAGGCCGTGGTCCGTACGGGACCGGGTCTTGACCTCCACGAAGACGAGGACGCCGGTCCGGCGCTCCCGGGCCACGATGTCGATCTCGTAGGGGCCGTAGCGCCAGTTCCGATCCAGTATGCGGCAGCCGTGGAAAAAGAGATACCAGGCGGCCAGCCGTTCCCCCCACCTGCCCGCGTTCATGGGACGAAGTGGCCGATGAAGCTCCGGCGGTGGATGGGACAGGGGCCGTACTCTCTGAGGGCGGCGATATGCTCCGCCGTGCCGTAGCCCTTGTTCCGGGCGAAGCCGTACTGGGGGTAGAGGGCGTCCTGTTCTATCATGTACCGGTCCCGGGCCACCTTAGCGAGGATCGACGCGGCGCCGATGGAATAGGTGAGGGCGTCGCCGTGGATCAAAGGATGCTGCCGGGCGGGGATGTCGAGACCCCGGAGGGCGTCGATGAGCACGTCGGTGACGGGCAGGCCGATCTTAGAAAACGCCTCGGCAAAGCCCCGTTTGGTGGCCTCCAGGATGTTGATCTCGTCGATGACCTCCGGCCCCACCCAAGCGGTCGAGTGGGCCAGGGACGTGGTCAAGATCTGCTCGTAGAGGGCCTCCCGGCGCTTCTCGGAGAGCTTCTTGGAGTCGTTGACGTAAGGCAGCAGAGGCTCCGGGGGCATGACCACGCAGCCCACCACCACCGGCCCGGCCAGGGGGCCTCGGCCCACCTCGTCCATGCCGGCCAGGACCAGTCCCTGGTCCCAATAGGTACGGTCTATCTCGGTCAGTTTTTGAAGCCTTTGCAGTTCTTTTTCGGTGATCTTCATGGCCTATGCCTCCGGGACGGTGTCCAGGGTGACTTTCGATATCTTCCCGCCTCTGAATTCGTCCAGGACGATACGAGAAGCACGCTCTGTATCCAACACGCCGCCGGAGAGGAGGAAGCCGCGGCTTCTCGCCACCGCCTCCAACAACTCCCCTTCAGGGGTGTCTGCGGTGATTTTTTTATAGCGGTCCATCAGGGCCTGGGGCGCCAGCTCCCGCAGCCGGGCCAGGAGCTTTTGGGCCAGCTCCTCCCCGTCCAGGATGTCGTCGTTGATGGAGCCCAGAAAGGCTAGCGACAGGGCCTTGTCCTGGTCCTCCAGCTTGGGCCAGAGGAGGCCGGGGCTGTCCATGAGCTCCAGGTAGGCGTTGACCTTCACCCACTGTTTCGATCGGGTGACGCCGGGGGTGTCGCCGGTCTTTGCCCGATTCTCCCCCGCGATCCGGTTGATGAAGGTGGATTTGCCCACGTTGGGGATGCCCACCACCATGATCCGGACGGTCTTCTTGACCCCCTTCTCCTCCATGCGGCGTACCTTGTCAGCCACGGCCCGCTCCATAAGAGACACGGCCTGCTTCTTCCCGGCGGCGCCGGTGGAGACGATAGGCGCAGCCAAAAAGCCCCGGCCCTTGTAATACTCCACGAACCGGCGAGTCATGGCCTCGTCCGCAAGGTCCGCCTTGTTGAGGAGGATCAGCCTTGTCTTGTTGGCGAACAGGGCGTCGAAGTCCGGGTTCCGGGAGGCTTCGGGGGCCCGGGCGTCCACGATCTCCAGCACCGCGTCCACCAGTTTCAGATTTTCCTGGAGCATGCGCTTGGCCTTGGCCATGTGCCCCGGGTACCATTGGATGAGCATGTTACTCCTTTTCGCGCTGTGGGACCACCTCATCCACCGCCGGCGGCGGTCCCCCTTCCCCTCCAGGGGAAGGCTTTTCAGCAGGTATAAAAAAGCCCCGCTGACCGGGGCTCGTTGGTTCCTTATTTGGTGACGATGCGCTCGCGGATCTTGGCAGCCTTGCCGGAACGCTCGCGGAGGTAGTAGAGCTTCGCCCGGCGGACGACGCCGTGACGGACCACCTCGATGCGGCCGATGCGGGGGCTGTGATAGGGGAAGGTACGCTCCACGCCCACGCCGTAGGAGATACGACGGACGGTGAAGGACTTGCGGATGCCGCCGCCCTCCATCTTGATGACGATGCCTTCGAAGTTCTGCAGACGCTCGTGGGTGCCTTCCACGACCTTCACGTACACCCGGACCTGATCGCCGATCTCGAGCTCAGGCAGGTCGGTACGCAGCTGTTCTTTTTCCAATTCCTTGATGATGTCGGACATTTTGATTTTCTCCTCTCGTTCAATATGAGCGATACGGGCGTTCATGACCGCAAAAAGCATGACAGTGGACCGTCCATTGCCGCAACGGGCGTATTATAGCATGGATGATTTGGGAATGCAAGCCCTATTTTCCCTTATTTTCGTAGTATTTTCCGAAGGTGCCGAGAAGCTCCGGCCGGTTCTCCCGAGTCTTCATGAGGGCTTGCTCATGCCGCCATTTCTCGATGTTGGCCGCGTGGCCGGAAAGGAGCACCTCCGGGACGGCCATGCCCCGAAAGTCGGCGGGCCGGGTGTACTGGGGGTACTCGAGAAGACCTTTGGAGAAGCTCTCCTCCTCCGCGCTCTCGCCCTTGCCCAACACTCCGGGCACGAAGCGGCTCACGCAGTCGGTGAGCACCATGGCGGGCAGCTCCCCGCCGGTGAGGATATAGTCGCCGATGGACACTTCCTCGTCCATCAGGGCCATGACCCGTTCGTCCACCCCCTCGTAGTGGCCGCACAGCAGCAGCAGCCGGGGGCATCGGGCCAGTTCCCGGGCCCGGGCCGTGGTCAGGAGCTTCCCCCGGGGGGTCAGCAGGACCCGATGGGCTTCATGGGCGGGGTCCACGGCTTCCACGGCGTCGAAGATGGGCTGGGCCATCATGACGAGGCCCGCCCCGCCGCCGAAGGGATAGTCGTCGGCCTTGCTGTGCTTGTTGTCAGCCCAGGCGCGGATGTCGTGGATGGCGATGGACAGGAGCCCATTCTCCTGGGCCCGGCCCAGCATGGACTCCGAGAAGGGCCCGGCGAACATCTCCGGGAACAGGGTCAGGATGTCAATCCGCAAAGAGACCCACCTCCCTCAACACGTCCGCCTTGAACACCATCTGGCCGCCTGCCAGGTCCACCCGTTCGATGACCTTCTTGAGGGCGGGGACCATGAGCTTCCCGTCGTCGATCACGTACACGTCGTTGGCCCCGGTGGACAGCACGTCCGTCACCTTGCCGTAGGCCTCCCCCTCCGTGTCGGAGACGCGAAGGCCGATCAGGTCCGCGATGAAGTAGGTGTACTCCGGCAGCTGGGCCGCATGGGCCCGGTCCACGCAAAGGAACCCGCCCCGCAGGGTCTGGGCATCCTCCACAGTCTCGTAGCCATCGAGGTGCACCACCACCGCGTCCGGCCGGACGGAAAGCACAGAAAGCCGCACAGGGACATGGTCCCCGTGCAGCTCCAAATACCCTTCCTGCATGCCTTTGAACCGGGTCACATCGTCGGTCAGGGGGTCCAGCTTGACGGCCCCCTTGAGGCCGTGAGGCCGGGCGATGAACCCGACGCGCAGGTATTCCGTCACAGGATGTCCACCACGTACTTCTTGGGGGCGTCCACGGAGGCCGCCTTCACGATGGTGCGGATGGCCTTGGCGATGCGGCCCTGCTTGCCGATGACCTTGCCCACGTCGGAGGGGTCCACGGAGAGCTCGATGACGAAAGCGTCGTCATCCTCCCGCATCTCCACCTTCACGGCGTCGGGCTGGTCCACCAGGCTCTTCGCGATAAACAGTACCAGCTGGTCCATGGCTTACTCGATGGCGCCGGACTTCTTGAGCAGGGCGCGGACGGTGTCGGTGGGCTGGGCGCCGTTCTTCATCCAGGCGGCGGCCTTCTCGTTGCGGGCTCGGTGCCGGGATTGTAGTAACCCAGCTCCTCCACGAAGGCGCCGTTGCGGGGCGCGCGGGAGTCGGCCACGATGATACGGTAGAAGGGGGCTTTCTTGGCGCCCATGCGGCGCAGTCTGATCTTCAGCATTGTTTGTTTTCTCCTTGTTTTATCTTTCTATTATGATGTATGAAAAACGGGGTGGCCCCATTTTTTCCTTTTGTCTTAGAAGCCGAAGGGGAACCCGCCGCGGCTGGCCCGCTTCAAAAACTTCTTGTTGGTCATCTGCTTCATGAGCTGGCGGCTCTGGTTGAACTGGTTCATGAGCCGGTTCACCTCCTGGACGCTGGTGCCGGAGCCCTTGGCGATGCGCTTCCGGCGGCTGGCGTTCAGCAGGTCCGGGTTCGCCCGCTCCGCTTTGGTCATGGACTGGATGATGGCCTTGGTCCGGGCGAGCTGCTTCTCGTCCACCTGCACGTTCCCCAGCTTCGACGCCCCGGGGATCATCTTGAGCATGTCCTCCATGGAGCCCATGTTCTGCATCTGCTCCATCTGGTCGAGAAAGTCGTTGAGATCGAAGGACGCGGTCCGCATCTTCTTCTCCATCTCGGCGGCCTTCTTCTCGTCGAAGGCCTGCTGGGCCTTCTCGATGAGGGTCAGCACGTCGCCCATGCCCAGGATTCGGGAGGCCATCCGGTCCGGATGGAAGGGTTCGATGTCCGTCAGCTTCTCGCCGGTGCCCGCGAACTTGATGGGCTTGCCGGTGACCGCCTTCACGGACAGGGCCGCGCCGCCCCGGGTGTCGCCGTCCAGCTTGGTCAGGATCACGCCGGTGAGGGGCACCGCCTCGTGGAAGGCCTTGGCCGCGTTCACCGCGTCCTGACCGGTCATGGCGTCGATGACCAGCAGCACCTCAGCGGGGTTCAGCAGGTCCCGGAGCTTTTTGAGCTCGGCCATCATGTCCTCGTCCACATGGAGGCGGCCCGCGGTGTCCACGATGAGCACGTCGTAGAAGTTGCGACGGGCGTACTCCACGGCCTCCGAGGCGATCTTCACCGGGTCGATCTGGCCCTTCTCGAAGACGGGCACCCCGGTCTTCTCCCCCACGATCTTCAACTGGTCGATGGCGGCGGGCCGGTACACGTCGCAGGCGCACAAGAGCGGGTTCTTGCCGTACTGCTTTTTAAGGAGCATGGCGAGCTTCCCGCACATGGTGGTCTTGCCCGCGCCCTGAAGGCCGGCCATGAGGATGATGGCGGGCTTGGTGGAACCGAAGTCCAGCTTGGCGTTGGTGGCGCCCATGAGGGCGGTCATCTCTTCGTTGACGATCTTGATGATCTGCTGGCCCGGGGTCAGGCTCTCCAG
>CACXNN010000004.1 GCA_902768995.1 uncultured Eubacteriales bacterium
AAACGCGAGACGCCGTCCGCGCCGCCTTTCGGATGGAGAACGAGTATATCTACCCCGTCTGCGCCCAGATCTTCCTGGCCGCGGACAAGCCCGTGGAGATCGAGCAGCTGGAACGGTGCAAGGCCCTGGTGAAGAGCAGCACCAGCGTCTTCTCCAGCTTCCGGGGGAACGTGAAGCTGCCGCTGCTGTGCATGCTGGCCGCGGGGGACGACCCGGAGGAGCGCTGGGACAGGACCCGGCGATACTACGCCCTGCTCAAGGAGTCCTTCTACGGGTCCGAGTACCTGGCCTTGGGGGCCATGCTCCTGTCCGACGCCGTGCAGGAGGAGGACGTGCCCGCCCTGGCCGCCCGGGGCAAGGGCCTCTACCAGCGCATGAAGAAGGAGCATCCCTTCCTGACCGGGCAGGAGGACAGCGTGTTCGCCCTGCTCCTCAGCCAGAGCGCCCGCAGCGACGACGAGCTCATCGAGGACATGGAGAAATGCTACGGGCTGCTGAAGGAGCGCTTCCCCAGCGGGAACGGGCTCCAGGCCGCCTCCCACGTGCTGGCCCTGTCCTCGGAGATCCCGGTGGACAAGACCTTCCGGATGATCGGCATCTTCAACGCCATCGAGGAGGCCGGCGGCAAATACGGCAAGGATTGGCAGCTGCCCATTTTGGCGGCCCTGTCCCTGGGGCAGCGGTTCCAGGAGGATCTGGCCAGGGAGCTGCTGGAGATCGACGCGCTCCTCTCCAAGCGGAAGGGGTATAAGGGCGTGTTCGGCCTCGACAAGCGGGCCCGGTCCATGCACGCGGCCATGCTCCTGTCCCTTCAGCACGAGGCGGAGCCGAAGCAGCCCGTGGAGCTGGTGGGCGCCGCCGCCCAGCAGGCCACCTTGGCCATCATCGCCGCCCAGCAGGCCCTCATGTGCGCCGTGGTGGCCTCCTCCGCCGCCTCCAGCGCCGCCACCAGCCACTGATAATAAGACATCCAAAGGAACACAAATGGGAAGTATGGCTTGCGCTGTACTTCCCATTATTTTTCTTGAGCTTTTCTTTTTCCGTCGCTTTTTCTTTTCACTGAAAAGAAAAAGCGGCAAAGAAGAAAGTCTTTATCCTCTCTCCCCCGTTAGCTCCCGGGCCAGGCGATAGAGCCGGGAGACGTTGATCAGCAGCTGCTCCCGGGAGAGGTCGCCGGACTCGAGGCCCGCCAGGATGTCCTTGTAGTCCCCCTGGCAGCCGGGCATGAACAGGTCCCCGCCCGCCGCCGCCACCATGCGGGGCTGTACGGCGGGGTGCTTGTTGGTCTTGCTGTTCATAAGCCCCAGGACCCAGTCCGTCATGACGATGCCCTCGAAGCCGTATTCGCACCGGAGGATGTCCTCTATGAGGTCCCGGCGCTGGGCGGTGTGGACGCCGTTGATCAGGTTGTAGGAGGTCATGAGGGCCTTGGGCTGGCTCTCCCGGACGGCGATGCCGAAGCCCTTCAAATAGATCTCCCGGAACGCCCGCTCGGAGGCGCGGCTGTTGCTGCCGTACCGGTTGTACTCCTGGTTGTTGGCGGCGAAGTGCTTGACGGTGGTGCCCCGGCCGGGATGGGCCTGGACGCCCCGGGTCAGGGCCGCGGCCATCTTGCCGCTCAGGACCGGGTCCTCGGAGAAGTACTCGAAGTTCCGGCCGCAGCGGATGGACCGATGGATGTTCAGGGCCGGCGCCAGCCACAGGTGGACCCCGAAGCGCTCCATCTCCCGCCCCACGATGTCCCCGCACAGGCGGGCGAAGGCCACGTCCCAGCTCTGGGCGATGGCCGTGCCGATGGGGATGGCGGTGCAGTACTGCTCCTGGATTTCGGCGCCCTTGGGGGGCTTCTTCCCGCCCGTGAACAGGCCCACCGCGAACTTCACCACCGGGCCCATCAGCTCCGTCAAGCTCTCGGGCACCACGCTGTGCTCCACGGCGTGGGCGCCGCCCTTTTTGTCCCGATAGAACCGCTTGGACAGCCGTAGCCCCGCAGGCCCGTCCGCCATGATGAGGGGCGGGATGCCCGCGCCCTGAAGCTTCGACGTGGTCTCCCCCGCCGCCCCGGCCACGTGGACGCCGGAGTCGCCGATGGGCAGAATGGCGCTGATGCCGGGCGCGAAGGCCCCCACGTTGGCGTAGACCAGCTGCTGGTCGGGAACGCTCCGCAATCTGTCCTCGATGGGATAGGTCCGGGCTTCGGGCACGGTCCCGGTCTCCATATCCCCGACCGTCAGAACCGGCAGATCGTGCAGCTCCGTCGCGGGCCGAGGTTCAGGCTTCCAATCCTCAAAGCCCGGCTCCCCCAGGCACCGCTTGGCCTGGAGGACGACCCGCTCCTCATTCAGCCGCAGGATGGCCGCCGGCGCAGCGGAATCACTGCCGTTCCCCACGTTCAGCACGTAGTCCCCCGCCAAAAGCACGTAGGCGGACCGGGCCATGTCGTATGCTCCGCAGTCCCGAAGGTCGAAGGCGGCCTCCACCATTTCCTCCGCCCCGGGCTGCAGGAGCCCGGTCTTGGCGAAGGCGGCCAGCTCCTGCCGGGGCCGGTCGATCCGCCCGTCGGGGGCGCTCACGTAGAGTTGGACCACCTCCCGGCCGGGCCTCGATCCGGTGTTCCTCACCCGCACCCGGCAGGTCACGGCGCTGCCGTTCAAAAGGGTCTCTGCAGGCGTCAGCTCGAAGGTGGTATAGGATAGCCCGTACCCGAAGGGGAACAGGGGCTCCTTCCCCGCCGCCTCGAAGTACCGGTAGCCCACGTAGACGCCCTCCTTGTACAGGGTGTCGTCGTGGTCCCCGAAGTCGCCCAGGGTGGGGTAATCCGCCCACCGGGCCCAGGTGGTGGTGAGCTTGCCGGAGGGGTTGGCCTTCCCCAGCAGGATGTCCGCCAGGGCCGCCCCCGTCTCCACCCCCAGCTGGGAGAGGACCAGGATGTTTCGCACCTCCATGACCGGGCTCAGGTCCACGGGCCCGCCCACGTTCAGCACCAGCATGAACCGTTCAAACTTCTTGTCCAGGGCCAGGATGTCCCGGATCTCCGCCGCCGTCAGCAGGATGTCCCCGGGCACCGGGTCCCGGTCGCTCCCCTCGCCGGAGTTGCGGGAAAGGACGTAGATAGCCGCGTCCCCTTCCTCCCCGAGGGGCAGATCGTACTCCGGTTCCGGCATGGATTTGCCCATGCCGTAGGCGATCACGTTGGTATGATGGGCCTTGGCCTCCGCCTTGAGCCGCTCCAAAAAGCCTCGCTTTGCCGCGGCATAGGCACGGTCGTACCCGTCCAGCCACGCCCCGGTGGTCAGGGTGAAGCCCGCCTCCCGGAGCCCCTGCTCCACGGTCACGAAGGACCGGGAGTTCACCTCCCCGGAGCCGGTGCCGCCCTTGACGGTCCGGCGCACGCCGTTGCCGTAGGCCGCGATGGTCCCCGGCCCCGCCAGGGGAAAGGCCCCGTCGCTCTTGAGCAGCACCGCGCAGTCGCCCAGGTACCCCCGCAGCATGTCCAAATGTTCCCGTTCATAGGCTTCCATGGTCGCTTCCCCCTGTGTGTATTCGTTCATTGGCATCCTTCAGCCCCAGGTACCTCCGCAGGAGGGGCAGCCGTTCCAGACAGTCCGCCCGGCCCAGGAAATACAGGTCCCGAAGCTTGTTCACGTCCCCCTCGATGATGCCCACCTCAATGGGCTTCGAAGGGCAGATATGCAGCAGCCGCCCCTGTTCGTGGAGCCGCTGGAGCTCGTCGCACTGCCGGTTGTACCGCCGGGGCCCCTCCGTCAGGGCCGCCGCCAGGGCCGGATAGTTCCGGTAGAAACGGTTCACCGCGCTCTCCTCCCGGCGGACCAGCCGCTCCGTCACGGCGGGATAGGCCTTGTAGACCCGCCCGGCGCCGGGGAGCCTCCGCTTCATATAGCCCTCGGCCAGGGCGTCCGCCCGGCGGCGCACCCGCCCCTTGTCCCGGAAGCCCGCGTCCCGGGTGCGCAGGACCACTATCTTCTCGAACCCCTGCTCCAAGGCCCACTCGTAGGGGATCTTGCAAGCGCAGCCCCCGTCCAGGTAGGGGGTCCCGTCGATCATGACCACGGGCGAAAGGAAGGGCATGGTGGCGGAGGCCCGGGCGGCCAGCAGGATATCGCTGCACCTGCCCTTCTCGAAGTAGGTCGCCTTCCCCGTCTCACAGTTGGTGGCCACGGCTACATACCGCTGCTCCGGCCGGTCGAACCTCTCCCGGTCCAGGGGTTCCAGCACGCCCCGCTCCTCCGTGAGGAAGCCCACGTCCAGAAGGCTGTGGCTGTGGAGCAGGGACCTGGCCCCGATGTACCGGCTGTCGTGGCGGTATACCAGGTTGGTGCGGGCGGATCGGCCGATCTGCCCTGATACATAGTTCACCCCGGCCAGGGCCCCGGCGGACACGCCGACGACGCAGCTCAAATTGAGCCCGTTCTCCATCATGGCGTCCAAAAACCCCTGGGTGTACAGGCCCCGGAAGGCCCCGCCCTCCAGGACCAGGCACCCCGGCACCAGCGCCTCAGAGGCTCGGCCGTGAGGGATGCCCGCCAGGATGTCGCCGGCATGGGCCTCCCCCGGGAGGATATGCTCGCTGATAAAGCTCATTGCGTTCTGTCCCTATGTGTCGCCGCCGGTCTCCTCCGGGAGGGGCGGATACTTGTTCAAATTATACTTGTCGAAATAGAGCTTGGAGGCGGCGTTCTGGTTCCCCACCAAATCCACGAGGCCCCCGGCCCGGAACTGGGCGGACAGCTGGTCGTTGGAGGTCTTGCAGCCGGCCCAGCCCACGACCTGAACAGGGGGCTCCGCCCCCGGCTCCGTCCGCAGGATGGCCGCCGCCTCGAAGAGCAGGACCCCCACCTTCACGTGGTAGTCCCCGGAGACGATGGCCAGGTATTTGATCTCGGGGTGTTTCTGCTGGAGCAGCTCCAACGAGAGCTTGGCGTTGCCCGCCGTGGTGCGGGAGGCCTTCTCCACCAGGATGCGGCTCTTGGGGATGCCCTGCTTCTTGAGCCAGGAGGACATCTGCCCCGCCTCGGTGACGCTCTTCTTTTTCGACGCGGTGCCGCCGCCGGTGCAGAGGACGTAGGCGTTGGGATACTTTTTCGCGCTGTTCAGGGCCACCTTCAGCCGATCCTTCAGGTGGTTCTGCATGGTGCCGTTGGCTTTGAGCTTATACCCCAGGACCACGATGCACAGCTCGTCGGTGTCCGGCAGCCCGTCCGGCAGCACGTCCATGTGAACGGTCACCCGCTCGTCCAGCGTCCGCCACCGGTCCATGATCTTGGTCCAGCGCCAGGCGTCGTCGGGATAGGAGATCGAAATCTCGCCCAGCAGCTCCTCCACCTTCCCCGCGGCCCGTTCCCCGTCCCTGGCGTAATAGACCACCATCTCCTCCAGGATCTCCCCCAGGGGCCGAGGCTCCGGCGTGGGGGTGGGGATCGGCGTGGGCGTGGGCGTATCCGTGGGGACCGGGGTAGCGGTGGGCGTGGGCGTAGGGGTGGGGGTCGGCGTGGCCGTCGGCGTCGGGGCCGCTGTGGGCGTGGGGGCGGCCGTGGGCTCCATCGTAGCTTGGACCGTGGGGGTCGGCTGCTGAGCGGAGGCGGGCCTGGCAGGCGCGCAGCGGCACAGGGACAGGAGCACCGTCCCCGTGAGCACCAGGCAAACCAGCCGTTTCATGCCGCTCTCCTTCCTAAAATATCAGTCCTGCCCCTCCACCTGCAGGAAGCGGGTATAGGTCCTGCCGTCCCGGACCACAATTTCGTTCCACATGTCCGCAGGCCGGACCCAGAGGCCGGAGTCGTTGTACAGCGGCCGATAGACCACCATGGGCGACTCGTCCTCCGAATGGCGGGCGATGCCGAGCACCTCGTACTCCCCGCCCTTGAAATGGCGGTATCGGCCCGGCCGTATGTTCTCTTTCGCTTCCTCGTAGGTCATGTCCGTACCTCCGGCGTTCGTGTATGGCTCAGTATACCATACCGCGTCCGCTTAAGGAAGGGCTGCCTCAGCCGAGCAGCTCGTCCAACTCCTCCGCGCCCTTCAGGACCCGGGCCTTCAGGATCTTGGCCCCGGGCATGTAGGGCTGGAGCTTCTCCGCGGTGCGGCCGATGTCGCTGCCGCCGGAGGTGGCGAAGAGCACCGCCTGCTTCCCCTCCCAATTGTAGCCCTTGCAGAAGGTGTTCACCACGTTGGGCGCCCCGTAGTACCAGATGGGGAAGCCCAGATACACGAGATCGTAGCTCTCCCAGTCCGCCACCGCGCCCGCCACGGGCACGTCCTTCTTGCCGATCTTCTCCCGGTTGCACCGGGCCAGGGGGTTGGTCCAGCGGATGTCCGCCGCCGTGTAGGGCGTCACGGGCCGGATTTCGAACAGGTCCGCCCCCACCTTTTCCGCCAACGCCTTCGCCAGGGCCGCCGTGGTCCCCTGAGCGCTGAAATACGCCACCAAAGTCTTCATATCCGGTTCCTCCTATTCTGAATCATCGTCGTTTCCGACGATCGGTATCGTATACAGTATATCATGGCTTTTCCCGCCGAACAAGGCCGCCCTTCGCACGCGTACGCCGATCTCCAAAAACACACATATGAAAAAAGCCCTTGCCAAGGCTTTTTCAATGTGGCTCAAACGAATCCCAGGTACCAGACCACCTCGCCCAGAACGAAGTGGGGAATGCAGAGGCCCCAGATGCTGTTCTGCTTGCGGTAGAGGATGCCGAAGATGGACAGCAGCGCCGTGGCCGCCAGCATGTACATGAAGCCCCGGTGGATGTGGAGCGCGCCGAACAGCAACGAGGAGACCACGATGGCCGCCGCCTCGCTGTACTTCCCCACGAAGATGCGGCGCAAATTCTCATGGATGACGCCCCGGGACAGGAATTCCTGCAGGATGGCCGTCAACGGATAGGCGAAATCGGACCAGCCCAGCTTGCTCCAATCCCAGAAGGGCGCACCCTCCGGGAAAAACCCCGGCGCCACCCGCAGAAGGACCAGCTTTATGCCGAACAGCAGGGCCGTAAAGATCGCCGTCACCAGGATATCCACCTTGATGGCCTTACCGATGCCCTTGATCTTCAGGCCCATTTCCTCGAAGGAGAAGTGGGTGTAATGGCGGATATAGAAGAACATGATCAGGGAGATGGCGTGGATGAACTGGGTCATGATCTCCTGGGAGACCTTCTGCCCGGTCTGCTGCCACAGGGCCACGATATAGATCCAGACCGAGACGGCGGTCATGGTGCCGATGAACACCGCCGAGCTCTCCCGGCGCTTGCGGCGCAGGATGTCGATCTCGGTGATGTCGTCGAAGTGGATGGCGTAGCTCCGTTCCTGGGGATCCTCCTCGTCCTCCAGGCAGATGCAGCTGGTGTTCAGGCGCACCGTGCTGCCGTCCCCCCGGCGGAACAGGATATCGCCCCGCTGGGAGGCGTTCTTCTCCGCCGTGGCTTTCACCAGGAACTCCAGCAGCGCGTCGTTGTCCCTGCTGAACACGTCCCTGTACCGCTTGCCCACCGCGTTGTCCTCCAGGCCCAGGATCAGGGAGGCCGAAGGGTTGATGTACCGGATGATGCCGCTGCGGTCGAAGGTGATGATCCCCTCGTCGAAGTCCCGCAGGACCCGGGTATCGAGGGCCTCCTGCATCTCCTCCGCGTCGATGGTCTGCTGAACGATCTCCCCGCTCACGTCCGTTTCGTCGGAGGTCTCCACCTCCATGTCGCTGTTCAGGAGCGTGTCGGCCACCTTCTCGTCCAGCATGTCCTGCAGCTCGTCCTCCTGCTGGCTCCGCTGCAGGGTCTCCTGATCGGCAATGATCACGGTCTCCACCGGCGGCTGCACTTCCTTTTTGATCTCCATCTCTGCCCCTCCTTCTGCCTGATCGTCCTTGCTTGCAGTATACCGTAAACAGCGGCCCCGATAAAGGGGGTACGCCTACATTCATGAGGAAAATGCCATAAAACCCATGGACGCGCGCTCGTTCCTAAGGATCGGCATGCTTCGACAGATACGTCTGCTTCTCCCGCTCGTCCGCCGCCTCCAGGGAGGAAGCGTCGTGGACGCCGCCCATGGATTCCAAGTGATGCCGGATCTCGTGCCGCAGGACGCCGCGAAGGATCCTCCGCGCTTCGTTGGCGTCCGCTTGGGGATACGCCCGGTCGAAGGAGCCTTTGAACATGGTGATCTGCCGCACCCGCGAAAAGACCTGGTACTGTCCCAGGGTGAACAGATCGTTCCCCTGGGCATAGTTGGGGATCACCGTCGCTTCCGACGCGACCACGCCTCCGGAGAGCTCCCGGAAGAATTCATCCGGAAGCTCGTCCATCAATTCCGAGACTATATCCCTGTATTCTTCAAAGCTGATCATGCTCATCGAATCCTTCGACGATCCCTTGGGGCAATGGGGGGCGCGGGCCAACCGTCAGCGGGCGAACTCGGCCAGCGCGGCTGTGTCCAGCTTATCGAACCGTTGGAGGAAGGGAACGAGCTCCCGGGCGATGGCCTTGACGCCGCCCGCGCTGTCGGATTCCATGTTCAGGGGCATCAGCGGCTCGTGGAGGCTCATGCGCAGCAGGAACCATCCGTCGCCGTGGTCCCCGTCGAGATCGACCCGCACGCCCTCGTAGTTGTTGGGGGCCAGGGCCCAGCCGGGTCGATGGGCGGCGTAATCGCGAAGCTGATCGATGATATCGTTGCCATAGGGCTTGAAGTCCGGCAGCCGCAGGTCCATGCGGAACTCCCGGCTCTCCGCCGGCTCCTGCAGATCCGCGATCAGGGACGGAAGGGTGTACCCCTCCCGGCGCCCCTTGGCCAGCTCCATCAGCAGCCGGGTCACCAGGTAGGCCCCGTCGTCCAGAAAGTAGTTCTCCTTCAGAGCCCCGTGGCCGGAGGTCTCCATGGCCATCTGGCTGTCCCGGCCCTCGTCGTTGAGCCGGATGGACTCGTTGATCACGTTTCGATACCCCCGCTTGAACCGGTGGTGGACGCCGCCGTGGGCCGCGATGAACTTGGCGAGGCCCGTGGAGGTGATGGAGTCGGTGACGATGGTGGTGCCGGGATGCTCCCGCAGCAGGATGGCCGCCATCATGGCGATGATGCGGTTGCGATTGAGTTCGCTCCCGTCGGAGAGCACCGCCCCGGCCCGATCCACGTCGGTGTCGAAGATGATGCCCAGGTCCGCTTTGTTCTCCAAAACGGCCGAACGGATGGCCGCCATGGCTGCCTCGTTCTCCGGGTTGGGGATGTGGTTGGGGAAGGTGCCGTCCGGGTCCAGGAACCGGGACCCGGTGGTGTCCGCCCCCAGAGGCTCCAGCACCTGGGCGGCATAGAACCCGCCGGCGCCGTTGCCCGCGTCCACCACGATCCGAAGGCCCTCCAGGGGGCGCTCGCAGCCCGTGGCTTCCCGCACCTTGCGGCACAAAATATCGGCGTACACCGGCATGAAGCTGCCCTCCGACCGGGCCGCGGCGGGGAGCCCCGTATGGCCGTCGGAGGCCGCCAGGGTCAGGATGGCTTTGATGTCCTGCTTCTCCAGGCCGCCCTGGCCGGTGAAGAACTTGTAGCCGTTGCGGTTGAAGGGCAGGTGGCTGGCCGTGACCATGACGGCCCCGTCGAACCGAAAGCCTTCCGTCACCGTGGCCATGAACATGGCGGGCGTGGAGGCCATGCCCATGTCCGTCACCGCCACGCCTTCCGCCGCCAGCGCTTCGCCGATCCAGCGGGCCAGCGCCGGCCCAGTCAGCCGGGAATCCCGGCCCACGGCCACCCTGAGATCGTCCTTCCCCAGGCGTCCCCGCAGCCAGAGGGCAAAGCCCCGGCCGATGTCCCGGCAGGCCTGCTCCGTCAGGTTCACCTCTTGGCCGGCGACCCCTTCCATGGCCACGCCGCGGATATCGCTGCCGTTCTGCAAGCTCGAATAGTCCATACCTCTCCTCCGATCCGTTCAAATCCTTGGGTATACATGGATTATACCGGCTTTGCCCACGGTTTACAAGAAACTTTGTTGAAAAAAGCCAGCCCCACGCCTCCGCCGTTTCCGTTCATCGAGCATCCAAGCCGTTGACAGGGGCGCGGCACGAAAACTATAATGAGGTAAACGACGGCCATGGAGGAGGCGCATATGCGGAAAGCTTTGTTTATCGGCGGGACCGGGACCATCAGTTCCGCCGTGGTCCGGCGACTCTGTCAGGAGGGCGGCTGGGAGGTGTGGCTCCTGAACCGGGGGAATCGGAGCGACCGGGCGCCCGCGGGGGTCCATCAGATCGTCGCCGATATCCACGACGAGGCCGCGGTGGCTGAATTGCTGCAAGGTATGACCTTCGACGTGGTGAGTGAGTTCATCGGCTTCACGCCGGACCAGGTGGAACGGGACTATAGGCTGTTCCGCGGGAGGACCCGCCAGTATATCTTCGTCAGCTCCGCTTCCGCCTACCACAAGCCGGCGGCGGACTGCCGCGTCACCGAGGGCACCACGCTGTCCAACCCCTACTGGGCCTACTCCCGGAACAAGATCGCCTGCGAGGCGTTCCTCATGGGCAAGTATCGGGAGGAGGGGTTCCCGGTGACCATCGTGCGGCCCAGCCATACCTACGACGAGCGCCATATCCCCCTGGGCGTCCACGGCGCCAAGGGCTTCTGGCAGGTCATCCGGCGGATGCTGGACGGGAAGCCCGTCCTCATCCAGGGCGACGGCACCTCCCTTTGGACGGTGACCTTCAACGCAGACTTCGCCGTGGGGTACACCGCCCTCATGGGGGACCGCCGCGCCATCGGCGAAGCGTTCCAGATCACCGGGGACGAGACCCTGACCTGGAACCAGATCTACGAGACCATCGCGGACGCCCTGGGGGTGCCCCTCCGGCCCTACTACGTTTCCTCCGCCTTCCTGGCGGAAGCGGGCAAGCCCTGGGGGTACGATTTTGAGGGGAGCCTGCTGGGGGACAAGGCCGTGTCCGTCGTCTTCGACAACGCCAAGCTCAAGCGCATCGCCCCGGACATGAGAACCAGCGTGCCCTTCTCCCAGGGGGTGCGCATGGCCCTGGACTACATCCTGTCCCATCCGGAGGAATGCCAGCAGGAGGACCCCCAGTTCGACGCCTGGTGCGACCGGGTCATTGAGGTACAGGAAGCCGCCAAGCGGGAAATGATCGCGGAAAAAGCATAGAAAGGAGCAGCGCCATGGGAACGCAGCACATGAACTACTGCATGGAGTGCGGCACGAAGCTGACTATAAAGCCGCTGAAGAGCGAAGGAGAGGTGCCCTTTTGCGAACGATGCGAGACATTTGTCTTCCCCGTTTTCAGCACGGCCTGCAGCATGATCGTGATGAACCCGGAGCAAACAAAGATACTGCTCATCAAGCAGTACGGTCGGGACGACTATATCCTGGTGGCTGGCTATGTCAACAAGGGGGAGGACGCCGAGGACGCCGCCCTGCGGGAGATCCGGGAGGAGCTGGGGGTCGAGGCCGCCGGCATCCGATTCAACCGGACCCACTATTTCGGCCCTTCCAACACCCTGATGATCAATTTCCGGGTCCTTCTCCCTTCTGAAGAGATCCACCCCAACGAGGAGATCGACGATTGGCGGTGGTTCTCCCTGGCAGAGGCGAGAGAAAAGGTCCGCCCCAACAGCCTGGCCCGGGACTTTCTGGAGGGCATGCTGGACGGCGCCTACCATTTCCACGATAACAAATATGGCTTGTCCAGAAAAAAGCAGGTGACCTGAAGCCATACCTTCTCTCTTACGAACGAAGCGGGCATTTGATGAAATGCCCGCTTCTTTTCTGTATCCGCTTGGCCTATGGCAAGAATCATGCGCCCTGGAACTGGGCGGCATAGAGCTCGTAGTAGGTGCCCCTGCGGGACAGGAGCTCCCGATGGGTGCCCCGCTCCACGATGGCGCCCTTGTCCATGACCAGGATCTGGTCCGCCCCTTGGATGGTGGAGAGCCGATGGGCGATGACGAAGCAGGTCCGCCCCTCCATGAGCCGGAGCATGGCGGACTGGATCTGTCGCTCGGTCTGGGTGTCCACGTTGCTGGTGGCCTCGTCCAGGATCAGCATGGGGGAGTCGATGAGGATAGCCCGGGCGATGGTCAAGAGCTGCTTTTGCCCTTTGGACAGGTTCACCGCGTTGTCGGAGAGGAGGGTGTCGTACCCCTGGGGCAGGGACTCGATATAGCCGTGGATCATGGCCGCCTTCGCCGCGGCCACGATCTTCTCCTCCGTGGCGTCGGGCTTGCCGTAGGCGATGTTCTCCCGGATGGTGCCGTAAAAGAGCCAGGTGTCCTGGAGCACCATGGTATAGGCCCGCCTCAGGTCCGCCCGGGGCAAGCTGCGGATGGGGTGTTCGTCCAGGGTGATCCGGCCGCTATCCGCGTCGTAAAAGCGCATGAGCAGGTTGATGAGGGTGGTCTTGCCGCAGCCCGTCTCCCCCACGATGGCCACCACCTTCCCCGGCGGCGCCACGAAGTCCACGCCGTGGAGGATCTCCCGCCCCGGCTCGTAGGAGAAGCGAAGGGCCTGGGCCTCCACGTGGCCCCGGACATCGTCCATGGCTCGGGCCTCCGGATCGTCGGCGGGTTCCGGCTCCTCGTCGATCAGGCGGAACACCCGCTCCGCCGCCGCCAGGGCGGATTGGAGGTCCGAGATGATGTTGGCGAACTCGTTGATGGGGCCGGAGAACTTCCGGGAATAGAGCACGAAGGAGGAGATGTTCCCCAACGTCACCCGGCCGCCCATGTAGAGCAGGATCCCGAAGAAGGAGATGAGGGCCAGCGACAGGTTGTTGATGCAGTTGACGATGGGGCCGTTGATACATGCGAAGCGATCCGCCCGGTAGAAGGCGTCCACGGCCTCGTCGTTCTTCCCATCGAAGCGGCGGGTGAAGGCCTCCTCCCGGCCGTAGGCGCGGATGGTCTTGAGCCCGGCGGTGATCTCCTCGATGAAGCCGTTCATGGCCCCCAGCTTGGCGGAGCGCTCCCGAAACAGGGGTCGCACCCGCTTGGCCCGATACCGGGTGACGGCCATGGACAGGGGGATGGTCACGGCGAACACCAGTACCAGCAGGGGCGTGATGGACAGCATCATCAGCAACGACCCCACCACCGTCACCAAACTGGCGGCCATCTGCACGAGATCGTGGGTCAGGGAGGTGTTGATGGTATCGATGTCGTAGCTGATGCGGCTGATCACGTCCCCCGGCTGATGGCGGTCGAAGTAGCTCACGGGCAGGGACACCAGCCGGTTGAAGGCGTCCCGGCGCATGTCGAAGACGATGCTACGGCTGATGCGGATCATGAGCCGGGAGAGGGCGTAGGTCATGGCCCCCGAGAGGGCGTAACAGCCCACCATCCACAGGGCGTAGCGGAACACGTTGGGAAAGTCCACGCCGCCTTCGCCCAATATGGCGTCGATGGCCCGGCCGGAAAGCCGAGGCCCCACCAGGCCGATGACGTTCCCCAGGATGCTCAACGCCGCCGCCAGCAGAAGGCCCCACAGATGGGGCCGCATATAGGTCCAAAGGCGCCTGAGCACCTGGCCTGCCGGCTGGACGGGACGCTCGAAGGCGCCCCGATTGGCCACGTGGCGGAAGGAGATGGCTTTTTGTTCGCCCTTGACGCTCATGCCGCCACCTCCCCCATCTGCATCTCGTACAGGGTCCGGTACAGGGGACAGGACGCGAGCAGCTCCTCATGGGTGCCGCGACCCAGGACCTGCCCCGCCTCCAGCACCAGAATGAGATCGGCGTGCCGGATGGCGCTGATGCGCTGGGCCACGATGATCTTGGTCACGTCCCCGTAGGCCGCCGCCAGGGCCTGCCGGAGCCGGGCGTCGGTGCGATAGTCGAGGGCGCTGGAGCAGTCGTCCAGCAGCAGGATCTCCGGCCTTGTTGCCAGGGCCCGGGCGATGAGCAGCCGCTGCCGCTGGCCGCCGGACAGGTTCATGCCCCGTTCGGACAGGTCCGCCAGGGCGCCCTGGGGGATGTCCTTCAAAAAGTCCGCCTGGGCGGTCTCAATGGCGAGAGCCCGATCCGCCTCGGTCACGGGCCGCTCGAAGTCCAGGTTCTCCAGGATGGAGTCCGCGAAGAGGAAATCGTTCTGGAAGACCACGCCGAACCGGCTGTGGACGTCCTCCGCCGCCATCTGGGACAGGGGCCGGCCGTCCAGCCAGATCTGCCCCCTATCCGGCTCGTAGAACCGGAGGAGGAGCTGCAGGAGGGTGCTTTTGCCGCTGCCCGTGGGGCCGATGATCCCCAGGGTCTGGCCCCGGGCCAGGGTGAAGGAAAGGTCGTCGATATCGGGCTTCACTTTGTTGTAGGAGAAGGATACGTGGGAGAAGACCACATGGCCCTCCGGCGCGGGCTCCTGAGGGGGCGGAGGCGCCACCCGTTCCGGGGCCTCCAGCACCTCCCCCAGCCGCTTGCCGCTGGCGATGCCCCTCGAGCAGATGGTGAAGATGCGGGTGATGCCCAGGAGCCCATTTTGCAGGATGACGAAGTAGTTCAGAAACGCGATGATCTTGCCCGGCTCCGTGAGGCCCCTGTCCACCCGGAAGGCTCCCGCCACGATGACCGCAGCCATGGCGATATTCAGCAGCACCCCCATCATGGGGTTGGCCACGGCCATGGTCATCTCCGCCTGGCGGTCGGCCCGGACGGCGGCTTCGTTGGCTTTAGAAAACCGGTCCTTCTCGTCCTCCGTCCGGGACAGGGCCTTGATGATCCGCACGCCGGTCATGTTCTCCTGGATGCGCCGGACCAGCTCCTCCCCCGCCTGCTGGGCCTTGGCGAAGAGGGGGATGCTCCTTTGGGAGACCAGCAGCAGCATCCCGCCGATGAGGGGCAGGGTGCAGAGGAAGATCAGCGCCAGGACGGGCTCCATCATGGCGCTGACCAGCAGGCCGCCGATGAGCAAAATGGGGGCCCGGATCCCCAGGCGCAGCATCCGATCCACCATGTCGTTGACCCGATAGGTGTCGGAGGAGAGCCGGGAGATGAGGGAGGGCACGGTGAACCGATCCACCTGCTCGCTGGATAGGACCGTCACCTTGCAGAACAGGCTGTGCCGCAGGGCGCGGGTGAAGGTGGCGGCGATCTTGGTGGCCATGCGGTTGGCCGCGGCGGCGCTGAAGAACACGGCCAGGGCGCACAGAAGCATGAGGGCGCCCCAGAGGAGCAGCTGCCGCCGATCCCCCGTAGGCGCGATATCGTCGATGATGTGCTCCAGAATCCAGGGCAAAAACAGCTCCAGCAGGGTGGAGCCGAACTTGATCCCCACCTGCAGGGCCGTCCAGCCCGCCTGGGGCCGCAGGAAGGCCAGGACCCGCTTCATGGCTCCTCCTCCCCCTGGGTCACCATGCGCCCGCACCAGGCGGCGGCCCGGCGGGTGACCTTGTCCATGACGCCGCAGAACAGCTCGAGCTCCTCCTCGGTCAGGCCCTCCTGGAGGTATTCCCGCCATTCCCGGAAGCCGGCCCGTATCTCGGGCAGCAGGGCCAAGGCTTTCTCCGTGGGGAACACCCGGACCTGCCGCCGATCCTCCTCGTCCGGGCAGCGGGTCACCAGCCCGGCCTCCTCCAGGGCGGCCATCTGGCGGGTGACGTTGCTCTTGTCGATGAAGATGGCCTTGGAGAGGGCGTCCTGCTTCACCCCCGGATTCCGGCACACCTGCAGCAGCAGCACGCTCTGGCGGCTGTTGAGCCCCAGGGGCCGAAACCGCTCGTCCCGGTACATATCCGTGCAGCGGGCCAGGATACCGTTGTTTTTGAGATACCGCATGTCCCCTCCCCCGGCCGTTGGTATGGCCGTCGGTCTTCGTCAAATTCGTTGCGCTCGCAACGTTTAAAGCATATCACCATCCACCCGCCCTGTCAACACGACAGACGCAAAAACCCCCGAAAGCGGCCTGCTTTCAGGGGATTGCCAGACTAACCTCGATCACAGATACACCTGGGCCGTCACGAACAGTCGATCCTTCTTGGACCGGCCGCCCACCTCGGCAAGGCAGCCCTTGCCCCGGCCCCGCAGGGAGATCACGTCCCCTTCCTTCACCGGGGCGTCCGTGCGCTCGCAGGGCAGATAGTTCAAACTCACCTGGCCCAGGCGGATCTGCTCCGCCGCCGCCGTGCGGCTCAGGCCGAACATGGCCCCCGCCACCGCGTCCAGCCGCAGGCTTTTCACCGTGAAGGAAAGGGCCTTGACCCGGACCAAGGGGGCGGGCACCGATCCCAGGGCGCAGGGGGAGGCTGTAACGCTAACGCGGCCCACCTTCTTCAATTCTTCCAGCAGCAGGGGCTCCACCGTGGGCAGGCAGAACACATAGGCCGTGTCCTCAAAGATGCGGATGTCCCCCAGGGATTCCCTGGTGATGCCCAGGCCCAGGGCCGCGCCCAGGTAGTCCCGGTGGCCCGGCGCGCCGAAATGGGCCTGCAGCTTCACGGAGCGAAGATGCTCCGCCGGGACGAAATCCTCCGCCGCCATGAATTCGGGCAGGAAGAAGGCCGCCTGCCGCTCGCAGCCCGGCTGACCGCCGGTGAGCACCAGGTCCTCCCCGCGATAATACTGTTGGAGCGCAGCCTGCTCCGCCGGGGTCAGAAACCCCGTCCTGGTCACGATCCCCCTTCGCTGGGCACGATCCTTGAGATCGTCGATGCGCTTTGTGAATCCTCTATCTTCCATACCGCTTGTTTGTTCCCCTGGACCGTGGCCGCGATCCTCTCCAGGACCCGTTCCACCTCGCCCTTGAACTCCGCCGACGACGTGCGCAGCACCCCGGCGCGCAGGGCCCCCAGCCGCACCAAGGAATCGGAGGTCACCACCCGGACGGTCTCGTTCTTCCCGATCTCGTCCACCAGCCGCTCGATGTACATGTCCGCGGTCTCGTTCTCCCGGGTGTACACGATGTGGAGCCCCGCCTCGGTGTACTTCGCCCCGGTGCCGCCGGGGACCCGATAGGCGTCGAACACCAGCACCACCTCCGCCCGGGTGCAGCTCTGGTAGTTGATGAGGGCTTCGATGAGCTTCGATCGGGCCAGGTCCAAACTCTTTTCCGCCAGGGCTTTGAGCTCATCCCAGGCGAAGATCACGTTGTACCCGTCCACGATGATGTGCTCCGGGGCCTTCTCCGCCAGGGGCTGGGGTCCCGGGGCGCTGACGGTCCGGGCCGGGGGCGCCAAAATGGTCCGGACGGGGCCGAACTCCCGGGCCATGATGGCCTCCAGCTCCTTCTCGTCCAGGTCCAGATTCCGGCGGCGGACCGTAGGCGAAAGTTCCTCCGACGGCGGCGCCTTGCCGAAACCCGTGTCCAAATGCATATATTCCGGCACGTCCCGCCACTTCACCACTACCCCCGCACCGTGGGCGCAGAACACGCTGTCCGGGGTGTTCTCAAGGTCCGCCTCCGGATCGTATCCCCGCTCCGCGATGACGGCCTCAGCGTTCTTGCAGGGCCTGTATCCGTCCACCCGGCAGGAGAACCGGCCCCGGCCCCGGGTATAGGCGGCCACCTGAGCGGCGTAGTCCGTCATGGCGGACACGGGGGCGGAACCGGTGACGACCATCTTGCCCCCCGCTTCCTCCGGGGCGTCGTGGACGCCGCCCATGGCCTGGATGTCGCTGATGGCCCGGCCCACGTCGGCGAAGGGCACCTCCAAACGGAAGCGGTAATAGGGCTCCAGCAGGATGCTTTGGGCCTCCATGAGCCCCTGCCGCACGGCCCGGTAGGTGGCCTGGCGAAAGTCGCCGCCCTCCGTATGCTTCAGGTGGGCCCGTCCGGCGATGAGGGTGATCCGTACGTCGGTCAGGGGCGAGCCCGTCAGGACCCCCAGGTGCTCCTTTTCCGCCAAATGGGTCAGGATGAGCCGCTGCCAGTTGAGATCAAGATCGTCCTCCCGGACCGCGGAAGCGAAAACAAGGCCGCTGCCCGCCGCCCCGGGCTCCAGCAGCAGATGGACCTCGGCGTAGTGGCGCAGGGGCTCGAAGTGGCCCACGCCCTCCACCGGCGCGGCGATGGTCTCCCGATACAGGATGCGCCCCGCGCCGATGCGCACGGGCAGATCGAACCGCTCCCGGATGAGGGACGCCAACACCTCCGTCTGCAAGGCGCCCATGAGCTGGACCTGGATCTCCCCGAGGTTCGGCTGCCAGACGATGTGCAGGAGGGGCTCTTCCTCCTCCAGCTGCCTAAGCTTCGGCAGCACCGTCCGGGGGTCCGTGCCCGGGGGAAGTTCGATCCGATACCCCAGCGCCGGGGTCAGCAGGGGACTTTCGGCGTCCGGCTCCGCCCCCAGGCCCATGCCGGGCCGGGTCTCACTTAGCCCCGTCACGGCCACCACGTCCCCGGCGAAAGCCGTTTGCACTGTCTCATATTTTGGACCGGAGTACAGCCGAAGCTGGGCCGCCTTCTCCTCCCGGATCTGGCCGTCCGTCCCCCGATAGCGCAGGGTGTCCCGAACGGAAAGGCTGCCGCCGGTGAGCTTCAAAAAGGTGAGCCGCCCGGCCTGGCCGTCCCGGGCGATCTTGTAGACCCGGGCCCCGAAGATGGGCGGCCGCACCGGCTCCGGGGCGTACTTCGTGAGGAGGGACAAGAATTCGTCCACCCCGTCCAACCGCAGCCCGGACCCGAAGCACACGGGAAAGAGCTTTCGCCGCCGGATGAGGCGAACGATCTCTCCATCGGATACGCGGCCCGTCTCCATGTACGCCTCCAGGGCGACCTCGTCCAGCATGGCCAAGGTCTCCTCGTCCTCGGCGGGCAGCGCCTGGCACCCCTCCCCGAAGGCGGTCTGCAAATCCTCCAGGAGAGCCGCCCGACTCTCCTTCGCCGCGTCCATTTTGGTGACGAAGATGAAGGTGGGCACACGGGCCCGGCGCAGCAGGGACCAGAGGGTCTCCGTGTGGGCCTGGACCCCGTCCGTGCCGCTGATGACCAAAATGGCCACGTCCATGGCGGCGATGGCCCGTTCCGTCTCCCCGGACAGGTCCGCGTGGCCCGGCGTGTCCAGCAGCGTCAGCTCCAGCTGGTCCGTCTTGATCCGGGCCTGCTTGGAAAAGATGGTGATGCCCCGCTCCCGCTCCAGGGCGTAGGTGTCCAAAAAGGTGTCCCGATGGTCCACCCGCCCCAGCTTGCGCAGGGCCCCGGCCCGATACAACAGCGCCTCGGACAGGGTGGTCTTCCCCGCGTCCACGTGGGCCAGAATCCCGGCGGTCAGTTTTTTCGTTGTCTTGGGTTCGTTCATGTTGCAGCGTTACCGCACGAAGGGGGCGCTATATTCGGTGTTGATCTCGCTGAGCTCCTTGAGGCCGTCGATATAGGGCTGGTAGATGCTTTCGATCCGGCCGCCGCCCCGGTTGTCGCAGCCCGAGCAGAATTCGCACTCGATCCCGCAGGCGCCCCACAGGGCCTGGTGCACGATCCGCTCCCGCTCCTCCCGGGTGGTGTCCTGTATCAGCAGCGATTTCATGGTCCGCGCCTCCTCACCGGTCCGTCTCTTCGTCCAGCCAGCGGACTTCGCCGCTGAGGATATCGTAGATAGCGCCTTCCACGACGGCGGTCCCAGCCTCGGGATGCTCCAAAAACGCCTGCTTCAGCCGGTCCACCCCGTGGCGCACGTTCAGGCGGCAGGCCTTCTCCTCGTCCCGCTCCATGCCCACGGCCGCCAAAATGTCCTCGGTGATGAAGGAGATGAACCCCTCCCCTCCGCCGGTCAGGGCGGCATGGACCGCGCCGCAGCCCGTATGGCCCAGCACCAGGATATGGCCGCAGTTTAGGTGCCCGGCGGCGTATTCGATGCTGCCCAGCTGGTGGTTGTCCAGCACGTTCCCCGCCACGCGGATGACGAACAGGTCGCCGACGCCCGCCTGGAAGATCTCCTCCGGGATCACCCGGGAATCGGAACAGCACACCACGATAGCGTAGGGATGCTGCCCGTTCTGGGCGGTGTCCATCCGCCGCCCGGCGTCTCCCGTCTCCCTGTACTTTCGATTGCCCTCCTTCAACCTGGTTCGGATATCCATAGGCCCTCTCCTTTCCGCCGTATTTATTTCAGCGTCGTCACGATGGGTTCCGTGCCGTAGGTATATTCCGCAAAGGGATTGACCACGGGGACGATCTCTCCTTTAGAGTTCATGTAGACGCAGGCCTGGCTGCCGCTTTTTAGGTCCACGTTCACCAGCATCCCCACGTAATCGGTATGATTCCCAGCGGGCGCCTCGTCGTGCTGGGTCAGCCCCCGCTTACCGCAGATGAAGGCGTTGAAGCGATAGTCCGTCATGTATCCGTTGTAGGTCTTGCCTTCCGTGCCGGAGAAGTCCTTGTTGTACACCAGCTTCGTGTTGGGCGGGATGGTCCCCTCCAGGAACGGATACAGATCATGCTGATGGCCGGTGATGAGG
>CACXNN010000005.1 GCA_902768995.1 uncultured Eubacteriales bacterium
ACGCCCCCGGAGGAGCTCCAGCGCGCCCTCATGGCCCGGCACGGCCTGGACGGCCAGAAATACGGGCCGGAGGAGCTGGCGGACCGGATCGCCACGGCGGCCATGGGCGATAGAAGGAACCGCCTGCCCCTGATCCTGTCCCTGGCGGCTGTGGCGCTGCTCCTGGTGGGCAGCATCGTCCTGTTTCAGAAGCGGCAAGCCCCGCCTCCGCCGCTGCCCCCCACGCCGATCCCCGCCACGCCCACGCCGGAGCCCGTGTTCCCGAAGGAGGTGGACCTGACGCTGCAGGAGCTGGAGCAGGTCCACGAGCTCATCATCGTGGGGGACGGCTTCTACGCCTTCAGCGAGGATGACGGGACCCTGGCGGACCGGGGCATCGCCCGGGTGGGCGCGGAGCATGTGGCCAACCGGAGCTTCACCTGGGAGGAGGGCCGGGCCCACTGGTACAGCGCCGAGGACGGCCACGAGTACGCCCTCCACGATTGGGGGGATCTGAGCTTCCTGCCCTATATGAAGAACCTGATGCTGCTGACGCTGGTCCAGGTGGAGGGCACGCTGCCGGACCTGTCGGGCCTCCAGAAGCTGGACTGCGTGGAGCTGTTCGACTGCGCCATCGACGACATCTCCGGGGTGAAAGGCCGCCGACTGCAGGTGTTCAACTACCACGGCCCGGTGCTGGACTTCTCCCCCCTCAACGAGTGCCCGCAGCTCAACACCGTGTTCATGAACCTGTACGGGACCGCCGAAGCGGACCTGTCCGGATTCGGCCCCGCCAACCTGAGGAGTTTGAACCTGAGCCTGGAAGGGGAGCCGCGGACCGCCAACCTGTCCAGGCTGAAAAGCTGTCGGAAGCTGGAGGAGGTGCGCCTTGCCAACGTACCCATTTTGGACCTGGCCTGCCTTTCGAACGCCAGCGCCCTGATGCGAGTGGAGCTGCGGGACATGGAGAGACTCACCAGCCTCCAAGGCATCGGCAGCAAGGTGCTGCTGGGCTGCGTGGACATCAGCAACTGCACCCAGCTCAGGGACCTTTCCGCCCTGTCCTCCTGCGTCAACCTGGACGAGCTCAACATGTCGGACTGTCCCCTCAGCGATCTATCCTTCCTGGCGGGCTGCCGGTCGCTGAAATGGCTGCGCCTCCATAACATGGACACCCTGCGTTCCTTCAGCGGCCTGGAGGGCCATGGGACGCTGCGGCAGATCAGCACCTGGAACCTGCGGAACCTGACGGACATCTCCGCCCTCTCGGGCTGCATGGCTCTCGAATCCCTGACCATGTACGAGTGCTTCGCCTTGCGAGATTTGACGCCGGTGACTAAGCTCCCCAAGCTCCGGGACCTGCAATTGTATGGGGCCGACGTCAACGACGTGGACTTCCTCTGGGATATCCAGAACAAGGAATACTTTTCCTTCGGCATCGCGGAGGTGCCGAACTGGGAGGGCCTGGCCGCCATCGAAAAATACAGCTATCTCAACATCACGGATCGGAACGGCAGCGCCCTGCCCTATGTCCAGAACGCCACGGTCACTGACTTCGAGCTGTGGAACCGGGGCGGCCGGGGCAACCAGAGCGAGGGGCTGGACGTGACCCTGCTCCCCCATGTGACCAACGAGCTGCTGCTCCACTGCGTCCGCTCCCTGGAGGGGCTGGACCAGCCCGATACCCGACGGCTGATCCTGGACGATTGCCCCTACCTCACCTCCCTTGCCGGGCTGGAGGGGATGCCCAGGATGCAGGAGCTGGAGATCTATAACTGCCCCCGGCTCAACGACTGGTCGGCCCTGATGGGGCGGAGCATCCATGAGATCAGCCTGGACGGCCTGTTCACCCTGCCCGACTTCGGGAACGTGGTGAGCAAGAACATCTCCCTCACCACCATCTTCGATCTCAAGGACCTGTCCTGCTTCGAGAATTACAAACAGGATTGGTACAACATCTCCCTCATGGACGTGGACGGGGTCACGGACCTGTCGCCCCTCTACCACCTGAAGGGCAAGAGCCTGCAGGTCCCGGCCCACCTCATGGAGCAGGCCCAGGCCATGGTGGACAGCGGCCTGCTGGAGGCGTATCAGGTCGTCTACCCCGAGGGCGGATGGGAGCCCGTTCATCCCGACATCGCCCTCACGAGCCTGGAGGAGATCGAGAGCCTCCCCAGCGCCCTCCTCGCCCGCATCGAGAGCCTGACCCTGGCCGGGGACACCATCGTCCCCGATGAGGAGGCGCACGTGGAGGAGGACTGGTCCACCTACCCGCCCACCCTGTATATATGTTACGACGGGGAGGAGGAGCGCATCCCCGTGGAGCCGGGGACGTTGACGGACCTCACCTGCCTCGAAAAGCTGACGGGGCTCGAGGGGCTGACCGTCTACGCCCAGCCGGAGCTCACCTCCTTGGAGGGCATAGAGGCCCTGAGCGATCTTAAGCGGTTGAACGTCATTCAGGCCCCGGCCCTCACCGATGCCTCCGCCGCCTTCACGGTCCAGAGCCTGGAGGAGCTGCGGTTCTGGTTCACCGACGTCCGGTCCATCCAGGGGATCCAAAACCTGTACGCCCTCAGGAGGCTGGACCTCAACGACAACCCGGTGGACGACCTGTCGCCCCTTGCCGCCTGCGGGGCTTTGGAGGACGTGAACTTCCAGCTGCCCATGATGACCTTCGAGGAACTGAAGACCCAGCCAGAAGCGGTGCGGCGGTACATCAAGAGCCTGTCCATCGCGGGCGAATACGTCTACGCCGGCGGCCCCTGGTGGTTCGAGGAGGACTGGGTCACGGACCCGCCAAAGCTGTATCTGCACAGCAACGAGACCGACGAGCGGCTGCCCCTGCTCGCCGGGGCCGTGACGGACATGGGCGAGCTGGCCGCTTTGCTGCCGAACCTGGAGCAGCTGGACCTGTACGGCCAGGATTTGAGCACGTTGGACGGGGTGGAGAACTTCCCGCAGCTTCAGCGGATCACCATCGAGGAATGCCGCAAGATCACCGACTTCTCCGCCCTGTGGCGGTCCTCCTCCCTGGGGGACATCAGCCTCAGGAACGAGCCCATCGACAGCATCGCGGGCATCGAGCAGCTGCCCCGCCTGATCGGCCTCAGCCTGTCCGGCACCAACGTGCGGGACTTCTCGCCCCTTGCCCGGGTGGATTACAGCTACTGCACATCGGAGGATTACAACGGCTGGGGCTTTTGGGTGGCGTTGGACGTGACGGACAGCAACAAGCTCACCTACGAGGACTACGGGGTGTTGGAGGCGGTGCCCGTCTACTGGGGGCTGAACATGAACAACGTGCCGGTGGATCGGTGGCTGGGCCACGTGATGGACAAGGAGATGCACGATCTCTCCTGCCACGGCTCGGGCATCAGCAACGAGCAGCTTCGGGCCTTCGTGGCAGCCCACCCCATGCTGGAGCAGCTGGACCTTCGGTGGAACCCTCAGCTCACGGACCTAAGCTGCCTGCGGGAGCTGCCGAACGATCTTAGACAGCTGTTTCTGTCCGGCAACATGCAACAAGCCGTGGACTCCCTGGGCGAGGGGTACGTTTTTAGGCTGGAAATCCAATGATCCCCCCTTCCCTTTGGGCGCGGAAACGGATATAATTGTATCTAAGCAACGAAAGGAGCAGAAACATGAGCAATCTTTCCCCCTTCGTGGACCGGTTCTTCGACCAGCTGAGCCTTGCCGCCGACCTGCAGGAGGGCCACAGCTACAAGTCCTTCCTGCGGGGCGCCGTGTCGACCTTCCTGTCCGGCGAGACCCCGGAGACCGCCTTCGCCGTCTACCGGGCTTTCTTCGACAGCTATCGGATCACCCTGCCCGGCAAGAACGACCCGTTCATCGACCTCGTAGACATCCTGAGGAGCTACGAGGCCACCGCCGCCACCCTCATCGACAAGCAGCGGGATCACTTCATCCACGCGGTGAACGTGTTTTTGACGGGCCTTAGCATCTACGCCGAAAACGAGGCCTACCGGAAGGCCTTCGACAGCGCCGTGCCCGAGAAGGACTACATCTACGCCTACCAGACCCCCCACGAGGAGTTCTTCTTCCGCTGGGGCGTGGCGGCCCTGTTCCACGACGTGGGCTACCCGGTGGAGATCGTGGGCCACCAGATCAACCGGTTCATCCGCATGGTGGCGGACGCGGACGGGGACGAGGTCCGGATCAAGGCCCAGATCAGGTTCGAGAACTTCTCGGAGCTGAACCACATCCGGGAGGTGGTGCCCAAGCGCCCCTTCACCCGGGCCTACTACGACGCCTATGAGAGCTGCTCCTATATCGATTTGTTGACCCCCAACGACCTCTTGGCCCACCACGTGCACCAGACCCTGGGCACGGATCTCATGGAGACCAAGAAGGCCGTGGACCGGTTCGTGGACGACATGGCCGCCTCCGGCTTCATCGATCACGGCTACTACAGCGCCATGATCATCCTCAAGTGGTACGGCTACGCCATCCAGATGTCCGGCGACCACCCGGAGCGGTTCTACTGGCCCATCCTGGACAGCGCCACGGCCATCCTGCTCCACAACTACTATCGGAACGTGCTGCAGAAGAAGCCCTTCAATCTGGGGCCCATGGCCGCCCAGAAGAACCCCATCGCCTTTTTGCTGATCCTCTGCGACGAGCTCCAGGAGTGGAACCGGGAGGCCCACGGCATCCTGACCCGGACCTTCACCCTGGCGGACACGGTCCACCTGTCCGTCAAGAATGGGTACCTTTCCGCCACCTACGTGACGAGGCACGGCCATCTGCCCCCCAAATTCTGCCAGGAGAAGATCGAGCTCTTGCAAGGGCTCCTGGACCTCAAGGCCATCTTCCCCCTGGGCTTCGATGTGGACGCGGAGAGCTTGGACAGCTTCGAGCCCTTCAAGCCCCAGCTCCAGAAGGTGAACGCCCGGCCGCTGCTAAAGGACATCGAGCTCTTGGCCATCGCCATCCACGCCCGCTACTGCGAGAAACAGCTCCAGGATCACCCGGAGCGGCCTTTGGATTACCCCGATTTTTCCCAGCTGCCCGACGATTTGAAGTACAGCAACCTAAGGCAGGCCCAGAACATCTGCGACCGACTGGAGCAGGTGGGCTACCGCCTGGGGCCCAAGGGAAGGAAGGGCGCCGTGAAGGAGTTCCCGCCGGAGCTGGTGGAGTTCATGGCCGAGCTGGAGCATGAGGCTTGGATGCAGGAGCGCCTGAGCCGGGGCTGGAAGCTGGGCGAACGGAATGCCGAGAAGAAGACCTCCCCCTACCTGGTGCCCTACGACCAGCTGTCCGAGGAGATCAAGGACTACGATCGAGACGCCATCCGCAACATCCCGGCCCTGGTCGAGCGCAGCGGCATGGCGGTGTATGGAAACTGAACGCATCCCCCTGACGGTAGGGGTCACGGGCCATCGGGCCATCCGGCCGGAGGACAGGCCCGCCCTCATGGCGGGGGTGAAGCGAGAGCTGGAAGGGCTGCGGGCGAAATACCCCCACAGCCCCATGGTCATGCTCAACAGTCTGGCCGAGGGGGCTGATCAGCTCTGCGCCGAAGCCGCCCTCAGCCTGGGCATCCCCCTGGCGGCGGCCCTGCCCCTCCCTGCGGCAGAATATGAGAAGGACTTCGCCGGGGCAGCCCTCAGTAGCTTTCGAGACTTTTTATCTAAGGCGGAGCAGCGCTTCGTGGCCCCGGCCACGGAGGCCGCGCCCGAAGCCCCCGATCGGGATTTCTACTATCGGCAGGCCGGCATCTACGTGGCCACCCACTGCCACGTGCTCCTGGCCTTGTGGGACGGGGGCCCCGGCACCAAGACCGGCTGCGGCACCGCGGAGGCCGTGGGGTTCGCCCTTCAGGGCAGCTATCACCCCGTCCACAGCGCCCCCCTCTTCTCCTCCACCGCAGTGATCCAGCTTTTCACGCCTCGGGGTGAGCACACGGTGGGCGTGCCGGGCAAGGTGCGGCGGCTGGGGGACGGGGAAACCTGGCAGACGCTCATGGACCGGACGGAGGAATTCAACGCCCTGGCCGCCCGGGCCGACGCGGCCGACGCCTATCCCCTGCTGCCGGAGCGCCAGGAGGAGGACCCCCTCCTCGATCGGATCGAGGCCGTCTACCAGCGGGCGGACCGGCTGAGCCTGCGGTTCGCCAAGGTCTATCGGCGGATCCTGGCCCTGCTGGCGGTGCTCAGCACCCTGATCGCCGCCTCCTTCCTGCTGTACGACGAGGCGAATCTGCACTGGCTCATCCTGGTGTGCGGTCTCGCGCTGCTGCTCGCCTGGGTGCTGACCCGGTTCGCCTACCGGTCCAGCTGCCATCGACGGTACCTCGAATACCGGGTGCTGGCCGAGAGCCTGCGGGCCCAGGGCTTTCTGCGCTATGCCGGGGTCCGGCGGGAGGCCATCACCCTCTTGCCCTGGAGCCAGCAGGAGGAGACCCCCTGGATCGCCATGGCCATCACCGTCCTGTGCGTAGGCGAGGCGCCTAAGGTGAGCCACGACATCCGGGCCTGCTGGCCGGAGGATCAGTTCAACTACCATCGCAAGGCCCAGAAGAAGGCCCAGACCAAGCTCCGCATCAGCGGCCGGGTGGTGGGCGCGGCCCTGTTGGTCAGCATCGTGCTGTACCTTTTGGCCCTGGTGTTCGAGGTGCTGTACGGCGGGCTCTTCCCGCGCCTCGGCGCCATCCCGGAGGCAGAGGAATATCGGACGCTGTTGAAGCTGGTGCTGGGGAGCATCTCCGCCGCCACCCTCTTTATCTCCAACTACTATGGGAAGCTGTCCCTGTCCCGGGGCGTGGAGGACCATGTGAAGATGGCCGCTTTCTACCAGAAGATACTGGATCGGCTCTTCATCTACGGCCAGGATGAATCGCTCCTGCTGCTCCTTGCCCGGGAGGAGCTCATCGAAAACGGCAACTGGTGCTCCTACCAGCGGGACAACGCCCCGGATTTCACCCTGTAGCGCGAATAGGAACAGAAAAACAGCCCCTTCCGTCTGGAAGGGGCTGTTCGTTTGTGTATCAGTATTGATGGCTGCAGGCGGCCAGGAAGTGCTTCTCGTACACGTTCCCTTCCCCCGCCACCAGGTAGATATCCTGTACGCCCCAGCTCTCGATCAAATCCGACACCGCGCCCATGGCGTACTTTTCATAATACCGGGAATCGTAAAGGATGACCCGGTCGTACACCTGGGCGAAGAAGGGCATGGTGCACAGGCCGTAGGAATCGGAGATCACGAGGCAGGTCTTCTGTATCTGCTCCTCGGGGATGTCCGTGCGCTCCACCACGGTCCAGTTCCCGTTGGCGCCTCCAAGGTACACGGTGTATCGATCCCGGGGATTGGCGTTCTCCTCGATGAAGGGCACCTCCTCATACTTCTGGGGCGTGGTGTACCGGCGCACCCGCACCGGACGGAGGGGCGTCAGGATGTCCAGGGTATCCGGATTCGCCTCCATCTGCTTGTTGAGGGAGTCCCGGTAGAGGGTGCCCAGGAAGGGATACTCCTGCGTCTTGGGGAAGGCGTCGTAGGGCGGCAGGGTCTCTCCCGCCTCCGCCAGCATATCGGAAACGACCAGATAGGCCCCGTAGGGGGTCCAGTGCATGTCGGAGCGGAAGAACACATATTCCCCGCGGATCAACGGCTCCGACAGCCGATCCGCCGTGGAGAAGACAGCCACGTTGTCCGCCGTCACCGCCTGCAGGAAGGGCTCGATCTCGGAGGTCATGCCCTGGGGATCGGAATAGCTCAGCAGCCGGGTGGCCCGGATGCTGTTGGGCACGATGGTCAGAGCGAAGATGCCGCCCTCCGGCAGGAGCGAGGCGTACGCGTTGAACAGGCTGCTCTCGCTGTACAGCTGATTCCTGGATCGGGATATGGCGGCGTTTTTCTTCGTCCCGTCAAGCAGATAGAGGTGCATCTCCCGCGGGAAGGATTCTACGTCCACCGGTCCCTTGGTGGGCCGAGGGGTAGGGGTCGGCACCGGCGTCTCGGTGGGTTGCGGCGTCTCGACGGGGCTAGGCGTATCTTCCAGCGCGGGCATCTCGGTCGCAGCCGGCGTGTCGGTGGGGGTAGGCGCGGGGATGGGGGTCCGGGTGGGCCGAGGCGTGACCATCACGTCATCTTCGAACAGGTCCCCCATATCCTCCATCATCTCCACGTTGTTCTCAGCGACCTGAGCGTAGTCCTCCCAGGTGGCCAGGCTCCCCACCTGTCGGAGCTGTCGGGTGAAGTCGATGAACCCCATGCGGCCGGGGAAGCGATCCGCCAGGTATTTTTCCAGATCGTCCGCAAAGCTGCCGTCAAAGAAGGCCTTCCAGGAGAAAGCGGGCTTCTCCGCCAGCATCCGGTTCTCCCGATCGGAGAACACGGGGCCGGCGGGCAGCAGCAGCTCGTAGACCGCGGCCGCCAGCAGCAGGAGCAGCACCAGGCAGGCCGCCGCCGTCAGGATCAGGCTCTTCCGTTTACTTCTCTTCTTAGCCATCCGCCGCCTCCCTCAGAACCGGAAATACAGGAACGGGTTGAAGCTCTGACCCACCAGGAACATGACCGACAGGGCCGTGATCCCCAGGGCCAGCAGGGCCTTGACGTAGGGCCGGAAGGTGTTCCGCCGCCCCGCCTCCCGGCGCCGCTTGAGCCAGGCTTCCGCCGTCTTCCGCAGCGGCAGGCAGCAGAGGACGCAAGCGAGCAGCAGGGGCGGGTTGTTCTTTACGGCATACACCGCGTAGGGGTCGGACAGGGCCACCCGCCAGGGGGCGAACATGGCTTTAAGCTGGAGGGCGATATCCGGGAAGGACTCGTTTCGGAAGAATACGAAGCCCACCACCGCCAGGATCACCGTGACGATATGCTTGATAAAGTTCGGCGTCCGCGCCAGCACCCCTTCCAGCACGGTCCTTTCCAACACCATGAAGAAGCCCCAATAGAGGCCCCAGAGGAGGAAGTTCCAGTTGGCCCCGTGCCAGATGCCCGTGAGACCCCAGACCACCGCCATGTTGAGGACCCAGCGGCCTCGGCTCACCCGGTTGCCGCCCAGGGGGATATACACGTACTCCCGGAAGAAGGTGCCCAAGGACATGTGCCAGCGGCGCCAGAACTCGGTGACGCTCTTGGAGACCAGGGGGGCGTCGAAGTTCTCCAGGAACCGGAACCCCAGCATCCGCCCCAAGCCGATGGCCATCTCCGAATACCCGGAGAAGTCGAAATACAGCTGCAGCAGGAACAGCGCCGCGGCCAGCCAGCCGGAGAAGAAGGACATCTCGGCAGGGATAGGCAGGCTTTCCAATACCTCCCCGCACAGGTTCG
Source organism: uncultured Eubacteriales bacterium (assembly GCA_902768995.1). Classification (GTDB taxonomy): domain Bacteria; phylum Bacillota; class Clostridia; order Christensenellales; family CAG-138; genus RUG472. The sequence goes on from CACXNN010000005.1 coordinate 9,274, forward strand.
CCAGCAGCACCTTCTTGCCCAGGCCCAGCGAGAAGCGGAAGAAGCCCTCCCCCATGCCCTTGGCCGTCACATTCCGATCCTCGATGGCCGCGGCCACGTCCATGTAGCGGACGATGGGGCCGGCGATGAGCTGGGGGAACAGGGACACGTACAGCAGCAGCCACAGAGGGTTCCTCTGCAGCGGCGCCTTGCCCCGGTATACGTCTACGGTGTAGGTGATGATCTGGAAGGTGTAGAAGGAGATGCCGATGGGGAGTTTGGGCTGGGTCATCCGATAGGAAAGGCCCGTGAGGCCGCAGAAGTTGTTCACCAGGAAAGCCGCGTACTTGAAGTACACCAGGGCCGCCAGGCTGATGAGGATGCCCACCACCAGGGCCAGCTTCCTGCCCCCCTCGGTCTTCGCGTTCACGATGACCCGGGCGCAGACGTAGTTCACGGCGGTGGCGAACAGCATGGCCACGATCCACACCGGCTCCCCCCAGGCATAGAACAGGAGCGACGCCGCCAGCAGGATGGCGTTGCGCGCCGTACCGTTTTTCACCAGGCTGTGGAGACCCACCACCAGGGGCAGGAACAGACATAAAAAAGTCAGGGAGGAAAAGACCATTCCGACAGTTTCTCGCTTGTTTTCGTTTATTTTTGTACGGTATCACATTCATTGGGCCTTGTCAATCCGAAGCCGGGGTGATACAGTATCGGAGAATACAGAGCTGAGGTTTTGGATATGAGGGTTTACGATACGCTGCGGACCTGGTGCGAGATCGATCTTAGCGCCATGCTCCACAACTTTATGGCGGCCCGGCGCCATCTGCCGGATAAGGTGCTCCTGGCGGCGGTGATCAAGGCCAACGCCTACGGCCACGGGGCCGTGGAAGCGGCGAAGCTGTTGGAGGGCAAGGCGGACCGGTTCGCCGTGGCCATGACGGACGAGGCCGTGGAGCTCCGCAAGGCGGGCATCGAGACCCCCATCTTCCTCTTGGCCCCCACGCCGGAGAGCGATTTTGAAGCCATCGCCCGCTACGACATCGAGGCGGCGGTGCCCTCCTTCGAATACGGCCAGGCCCTCTGCGCCTACGGGGCTGCCCACGGGAAGGATATCCCCTACCACGTTGCCCTGGATACGGGCATGGGCCGGATCGGGTTCGCCTGCACGAAGGAGTCCCTGGACGAGATCGAGGCCCTCTCGAAGCTCCCCGGCGGGAAGCTCCTGGGGGTCTTCAGCCACTACGCCAAGGCGGACTCGGCCGACAAGAGCTACGCCATCGAGCAGACGAAGCGGTACAAGGCCTTCACGGAGGCCATGGAGCGCCGGGGCATCCATATCCCGCTGAAGCACCTCGATAACAGCGCGGGGCTCATCGAGATGCCCGACAAGTTCGACATGGTCCGGGAGGGCATCATCCTCTACGGGCTCAAGCCCTCCAACGAGGTGGACCTGAGCCTCATCGGCGGGGTGCGGGGGGTCATGGCCCTGCGGTCCCATATCAGCTTTTTGAAGACAGTATCAGCGCCCACCCCCGTGAGCTACGGCTGCACCTACGTGGCCCAGCCCGGGACGAGGGTGGCCACCGTGTGCGCCGGGTACGCGGACGGGGTGAACCGGCTCCTCAGCAACCGAGGCCAAGTGCTGGTCCGCGGGCAGCGCTGCCCCATCATCGGCCGGGTGTGCATGGACCAGTTCATGATCGACGTGACCGGCGTCCCGGAGGCCCAGGTGGGCGACACCGTCACCATCTTCGGCCGGGACGGGGACGAGGAGATCACGGCGGACGACGTGGCGGACCTGGTCGGGACCATCGGCTACGAGGTCACCTGCCTCGTCACCCCCCGGGTGCCCCGGGTGTATCTGGAGGATGATCAGGTGGTCGGCATACACCGCCCCCTGATCGGCTAAATTCACCTGCGGTGAGCTAAATTGCCGCATTTGCGGCAGCTAAATTTGCGGCGCGCAAGCTAAATTGTCCTTTCGCATGAAGCGAAAGGGCAGTTGTGGTTTTGGATCATGAATTTGGGAAGCCGGCGGACGTGACCACGGTGCCGTCGGTGCGGACGAAGAGGGCCTCCCCCTGGGGGACGGCGTCGATGAGCTTCAATCCCTCCTCCTCCCCCAGCAGCAGGCAGGCGGTGGACAGGGCGTCGCCCCAGAGGGAGCTGTCGGAAAGGACGGTGACGGCCAGCAGGTCCCGATCCGCGGGGAAGCCGGTGAAGGGATCCAGCACGTGGTGATAGCGTTTGCCCTCGTGCTCGAAATAGCGCTCGTAGGTGCCGGAGGTGACCAGGCTCTTGTCCCGCAGGGAAAGCACCCGCAGCAGGTCCCCGGCATTCATGGGGCTTTGGACGCCGATGGAGAAGGGAGCGCCGTCCGGCTTCTCCCCGATCAAAAGGATGTTCCGGCCCAGGTCCAGGACGGCGCTCTTGACGCCTCTGTCCAGCAGCAGGGCCTTGACCTTGTCCGCGATATACCCCTTGGCGAAGGCCCCCAAATCGAGGCGCATGCCGGTGCGAGGGAGATAGGCGGTGCCCTGGGCTTCGTCCAGGACGAGGTCCTCCATGCCCAGGAGCCCCAAGGCGGCGGTCAGCTCGCTTTCCGTGGGGTAGTGGCCCCCGTTCCGGATATCCCACAGGTCGATGAGGGGGCCCACGGTGGCGTCCAGATACCCGCCCGTGCGCTCATACATTTCCTTGGCGAAGAGCAGCAGCTCCATGGTCTCGGGGGATACGGCCACGGGCTTCACCCCCGCGGCCGCCTGCACCCAGCCAAGATCGCTGAAGGGGTCGTAGGCGTCCAGCAAATCGTTCAACCGCCGTATCTCCTTGAAGGCCGCGTCCAGGTCCGCCTCCCTAGCGTCATAGAGGGTCAGAGTCACCACCGTGTCCAGCAGGTAGTCCGTGCGCTGAAGGGGCTTTGGCTGGGCTTCGCAACCCACGCAAGCGAAAAGCAGCAGCGCCAGCAACAGCGCGATGGTCTTGCGCATGGTCGTCCCCTCCCCACGTTTCATCCTTGTCCATAGTATACATCCATTCTGCCCGTTGCACAATGGGGTGGCGGGGTGTATACTGGGGATATGAAGAAGGTTTTGTCCCTATGGCTCATATTGCTGCTGGTCCTGGCCGCGGGCTGCGCCCCTCGCCCGGCGCAGACGGAGTTCGTCCAGATCACGGAGGTGCCGGCCACCGCCGAGCCGACGGAAGCGCCCGTGGACAGCAGTTTGGTACTGCTGACGGAGGCCCCCCAGGGGGAGGCCCCCGCGCCTACGGCCGAGCCCACGCCCGGGCCTACGGAGAGCCCGGTGCAGTATGGGGAGGACTATGACGACAAGGACCGGGTGGCCCTGTACCTGCACCTCTACGGGGAGCTGCCGCCCCACTTCATCACCAAGAAGGAGGCCCAGAAGCTGGGCTGGGACGGAGGCGAGGTGGAGTACTACCGCACCGGCGCGGCCATCGGCGGGGACTATTTCGGCAACTACGAGGGGCTTTTGCCCAAGAAGAAGGGCCGCAGCTACTACGAGTGCGACATCGACACCGTGGGGAAGCGCTCCCGGGGGGCTAAGCGCATCATCTATTCCAACGACGGCCTCATCTACTACACCGACGACCACTACAAAAGCTTCACCTTGCTCTACGGGGAGGAATGAACCATGCTTGTTTTGTGCGACTTTGCCCGGCTCGGCACCCCTGACGCGGTCTACGACTACCTTTCGGAGGAGCTCCAGCTCCCACCCTATTTCGGCCGGAATCTGGACGCCCTTCACGACTGTTTGACGGACGTGGGCGCGCCCACCCGCCTGATCCTCACCGGTGTTTCGTCCCCCTGCGGGGAGCATTTCGTCCGGGTGTTCAAGGACGCCGCCCGGCGGAACAAGTACCTGTCCGTGGAGATACACGAAGGATAAGAGCTGTTTTAGGAAAGAATCACGGAGGATTTTTTGAAATCCTCTGTTTTCTTTTGGAAAAGAATCTGCTATACTATTTAAGTTATGAATCCGAGCCACATAGGAAGGAGAACCCTATGAACTATACGAACGCCGTGGCCGCCGCCCTGCAGGGGTGCGTGGACCTGCCCCTGGAGGAGCTTTTGGGCTTGCTGGAGACCCCCAAGAACCCCAGCATGGGCGACATCGCCTTCCCCTGCTTCAAGCTCTCCAAGGTCCTTCGGAAGGCCCCCGCCGCCATCGCCGGGGAGCTGAAGGAGAAGCTGGTCCTGCCCGCGGGCATCGAGAAGGCGGAGGCCGTGGGGCCCTACCTCAACTTCTTCATCGAGAAGGGGCAGCAGGCCCAGAACGTGCTCACAAAGGTCCTGGACGCGGGGAAAGCCTACGGCGGTTCCGACGAGGGGCAGGGCCGGCACGTGGTGCTGGACTATTCCTCCATCAACATCGCCAAGCCCTTCGGTTTCCACCACCTGCCCAGCACCGCCATCGGCAACGCTTTGTATCGCATCTACAAGCACCTGGGGTACGAGCCCGTGGGCGTGAACCACCTGGGGGACTGGGGCACCCAGTTCGGCAAGATGATCGTAGCCTACAAGAGGTGGGGCAACAAGCCCGTGGACCAGTACGGCATCCGGGAGCTGGTGGACCTGTACGTCCGCTACCATAAGGAGGCCGAGGACCATCCCGAGATGGACGAGGAGGCCCGGGCCTGGTTCCACCGGATCGAAATTGGGGACGAGGAGGCCGTGTCCCTCTGGAAGCAGATGAAGGACGCCACCATCCGGGAGGTCAAGAAGACCTACGAGCGCATGGGCGTCCAATTCGACAGCTGGGCGGGCGAGTCCTTCTACGAGGACAAGATGCAGCCCGTCATCGACGAGCTTCGGGAGAAGGGCATCAGCAAGCTGGACAAGGGGGCCACCATCGTGGACCTCAGCGAGTGGAACATGCCCCCCTGCATCATCTTAAAGAGCGACGGCAGCACCATCTACGCCACAAGGGACCTGGCCGCCGCCTGCTACCGGAAGGAGACCTACGACTTCGCGAAGCTCCTCTACGTGGTGGCCTACCAGCAGGACCTGCACTTCAAGCAGATCTTCAAGGTGCTGGAGCTCATGGGAAGGGACTGGGTCAAGGACTGCGTCCACGTGAACTTCGGCATGGTCAGCATGGAGGGCGGCGCCTTCCACACCCGGGAGGGCAAGGTGCTGTACCTGGACGACGTGCTGGACGCGGCGGTGGAGAAGACCTACGAGATCATCTGCGAAAAGAGCCCGGATTTAGAGGACAAGCGCGCCGCGGCGGAGGCCGTGGGCGTGGGCGCGGTGATCTGGGGGGCCCTCTACAACTCCCGGATCAAGGACGTGGTCTTTAGCTACGACAAGGTGCTGAACTTCGACGGGGAGACGGGCCCCTACGCCCAGTACACCCACGCCCGCTGCTGCTCCGTGCTGCGGAAGGCGGGGGGCTATGACCGGGCGAAGCTGGACGCTTCCGTCCTCTCCGACCCCTACTCCCTGGTGCTTTTGAAGGCCATCGACGGCTTCCCCGCCGCGGTGAAGGCCGCAGGCGAAAAGTACGAGCCCTATCTGGTGGCCCGTGCGGTCATGGCCGTGTGCACCGCCATGAACAAGTTCTACTATGAGATCCGCATCATGGCGGACGACGAAGCGGAGCGGACGGCGCGCCTCGCTCTCACCGACGCGGCGCGGCAAACCATAGCAATCGGATTGAATCTGCTGGGCATCCAGGCCCCGGAAAGGATGTAAACATATGATCGACATCAAGCTGTTGCGCACGGACCCCGACTTGGTCCGGGAGAACATCAAGAAGAAGTTTCAGGACGAGAAGCTCCCCCTGGTGGACGAGGTGATCGCCCTCGATAAGGAGTATCGGGAGGCGGTGACCCGCTGCGACTACCTCCGCAACCAGCGGAACGTGATCAGCAAGCGGATCGGCATGCTCATGGGCGAGGGCAAGCGGGACGAGGCGGAGGCCACCAAGAAGGAGGTCACCGCTATGGCCGACGAGATGGCCGCCCTGGACCAGCGGAAGGTGGAGCTCCAGGGGGAGATCCGCAAGCGCATGCTGGTGATCCCCCAGATCATCGACCCCTCCGTGCCCATCGGCAAGGACGACTCCGAGAACGTGGAGATCGAGCGCTTCGGGGAGCCCCTGGTGCCCGACTATCCCATCCCCTACCACACGGACATCATGAAGAAGTTCAACGGCATCGAGCTGGACGCGGCCAGGGACAAGATCAGCGGCAATGGGTTCTACTACCTGTGCGGCGACATCGCTCGGCTCCATTCCGCCGTCCTCTCCTACGCCCGAGACTTCATGATCGACCGGGGCTACACCTACTACATCCCCCCCTTCATGATCCATTCCAGCGTGGTGAACGGGGTCATGAGCTTCTCCGAGATGGAGAACATGATGTATAAGATCGAGGGTGAGGACCTGTACCTCATCGGCACCAGCGAGCACTCCATGATCGGCAAGTTCATCGACTCCTTCCTGGAGGAGGACAGCCTCCCCCAGCGGCTCACCAGCTACAGCCCCTGCTTCCGCAAGGAGGTTGGCGCCCACGGCATCGAGGAGCGGGGCGTGTATCGGATCCACCAGTTCGAGAAGCAGGAGATGATCATCGTCTGCAAGCCCGAGGATAGCCCCAGGATGTTCGACGAGCTGTGGAAGAACACGGTGGACTTCTTTAGGTCCCTGGAGATACCCGTGCGGACCCTGGAGTGCTGCTCCGGCGATCTCGCTGACCTGAAGGTCAAGAGCCTGGACGTGGAGGCCTGGTCCCCCCGGCAGCAGAAGTACTTCGAGGTGGGCAGCTGCTCCAATCTGGGCGACGCCCAGGCCCGCCGCCTCGGCATCCGGATCAAGAGCAAGGACAAGCAGAAGGGCAACTACTTCGCCCACACCCTGAACAACACCGTGGTGGCCCCGCCGAGGATGCTGATCGCGTTCCTGGAGAACCACCTGCAGGCGGACGGCTCCGTGACCGTCCCCGAACCTCTCCGGCCCTACATGGGCGGCAAGGACCATTTGGAGTAAGCGGCGGTCTTTACAGCATATCGACAGGTAGAAATGGTGCTTTTGAAGCGCCATTTCTTTTTTGCTGTTTTTGATGAAAAGCATATCCTTGACAGTCCTATTTATATTTGTTACAATATAATTGTATCAAACGCAATTAGGGGGATTGCTTTATGGCCCATGACGATCATGAAACAATGAAGCTCAAGAACCAGCTCTGCTTCCCGCTGTACGCCGCCGCACGGAACGTAACGAACCTGTACACGCCGTATTTAAAGCCGCTGGGGCTCACGTATACGCAGTACATCGCGTTTCTGGTGCTGTGGGAAAGGGACGGGATCCCGGTGGGAGAGCTTTGCGAAACGCTGATGCTGGATAACGGGACGATCTCCCCCCTGCTCAAGAAGATGCAGCAAGCAGGGTATATCGAACGGACCAGAAGCGAACGGGATGACCGGGTGGTCGTGATCACGCTGACGGAGGCGGGCAAAGCCCTGCAGGAGCAGGCCATGGACGTGCCGAAAAAGGTGGCGAGCTGTCTTGCGCTGTCGCCGGAAAAGGCGCAGGCGCTGTACGCGCTGCTGTATGAACTCTTGAACAATCAATGCAGAAAGGAAAAGGAGCAAAACAATGAAAACGGTCTATGATTTCACGGTGAAAGACAGAAAAGGAAACGACGTCAGCCTGTCAGAATACAAGGGCAAGGTGCTGCTGATCGTCAACACGGCAACGGGCTGCGGCTTTACCCCGCACTACGATCCCCTCGAAGCCATGTACAAGGAACTCCGGGAGAAGAACTTTGAAATCCTCGATTTCCCCTGCAACCAGTTTGCCAATCAGGCTCCCGGCAGCGAGGACGAGATCCATTCGTTCTGCACGCTGAAATTCGGTGCGGATTTCCCACAGTTCAAGAAGATCGACGTCAACGGGGAGACCGCCGATCCGCTGTTTGCGTTCCTTGCCATGGAAAAGCCGTTTGAGGGCTTCGGTAAGGGCGTCAAAAACGCCATGCTCGAAAAGTTTGCGAAGATGAACAACAAACAGTTCGGCGACAAGGCGTACATCAAATGGAACTTCACGAAGTTCCTCATCGACCGCGAGGGCAACGTGGTTGCGCGTTTTGAGCCTACCGTCGATATGGCGGAGGTCAAAAAGGCCGTCGAAGCGGCGCTGTGAGGGATCGGCATGCAGGATATTTCGGCAGAAGTTGCCATCAGGGAAAAAACGATCGTCCGCACGAGCGTTATCGGGATCGTCACGAACCTGCTGCTGGTGGGATTCAAGGCGTTCGTCGGGCTCATGTCCAATTCGATCGCGATCATTCTGGACGCAGTCAACAACCTTTCCGATGCGCTTTCCAGCGTCGTAACGATCATCGGTGCGAAGCTGGGCGCCAAGCAGCCGGACAAAAAGCATCCGCTGGGCTACGGCAGGATCGAGTATTTAAGTTCCATGATCGTCGCCGCGCTGGTGCTGTATGCGGGCATCACGTCGCTGGTCGAATCGATCAAAAAGATCTTCCATCCGGAAGCAGCGGACTACGGCACGGTCACGCTCGTCATCATTTCCGTGGCGATCGTCGTGAAGCTCCTGCTCGGTCTGTATGTGAAGAAGCAGGGCAAGAAGGTCAACTCCGGCGCGCTCGCTGCCTCTGGCTCCGACGCCATGTTCGACGCGATTTTGTCCGCTTCGGTGCTTGCCTCGGCGATCGTCTATCTCGTTTGGGGCGTGTCGCTGGAAGCCTACGTCGGTGTGATCATTGCGGGCTTCATTATCAAGGCGGGCATCGAGATGATGATCGAAACGCTGAACGATATCATCGGCAAGCGGGAGGATGCTGAGATCACGAAGGAACTGAAGCAGATCATCTGCGAGGAGGAAGCCGTCCTCGGCGCATATGACGTTACGCTGTTCAACTACGGACCGAACAAAAACTACGGCTCCGTGCACGTCGAGCTTCCGGATACGCTGACCGTGGACGAGGTGGACCGTATCACGCGGCGGATCCAAACCAACGTCTTTCATAAGACCGGCGTCATTCTGACCGGCATCGGCGTCTATTCCTACAACACGTCGAACGATGAAGCGGCGCAGATGCGCAACCGCATCCAGCAAACCGTTCTCTCCCACGAATGGGCCTTGCAGATGCACGGCTTCTATGCCGATACGGAACAAAAGACCCTTCGCTTCGACGTCGTTATGAGCTTCGACGTCGATCGGAAGGAAGCGTTGGAAACGTTGTACCAAGAAATCCGCGGACTATATCCGGACTACGAGATCCTGATCGTACCGGACGTGGATATCGCGGATTGAATCGGAAGAAAGCGCTCCGTTCCGATCAGCAAACAAGGATCTACAGAGTAGCGCTCTGCCCCTCCCGCTTGACGGCCTCGTTGGCCTGCAAGCGGCGGGGCTTTTTTGTTTGTCACGGCGAAACGTAGGCGGGGCAAGCCCCTCCCTGCGATAGCTCCCTTGTCCCACATTCGCAGGGGGCCGCGGCTTGCTCGGCCCGTCTTTCCCGGGTCTTTTTTCCGTTTGCGGCGCATAGGCTGTGACGATAAGAAACCCTATGGGAGGTCATAGCCATGGATGTGGAAAAGGTCAGTTTCAACGTGGATACCCTGTGCATGCGGCTGGAGGAGCAGGTGCCCATCGAAAGCGCCATCCCCCTGCCCCAGGGGCGGACCGCCGGCAGCGTGCTGTCGGTGACGCCCCAACTCCAAATACGGGAGGTCCGGGTCAGCGAGACCGGCGTCCGGCTCTCGGGCCAGCTGCAGCTCCATCTCGTCGCGGAGACCGGGGAACGGGTGCTGTTCTCCTTCGACGCGGCGGCGGAGTTCACCCACCTTATGAGCGCTCGGATCACGGAGGACGGGCTGCAGCCCCGGATATACGGGCAGCTGTTGAAGTGCGCCTGCCACCGGGAAGACGACGGGCTGCGGCTCAGCGCGGTGCTGGATTTGAAGGTATGGCTTATGGCGCCTCGGGAGGTGGGGGCCGTGTCCGCCATCCGGGGGGCGGTAGGCCTGGAGAGCCGGGAGGAGACCATCGTCACCCGCCGCCGGTCCCTCCAGGGAGCCAAGGCCGTCCAGGTCCGGGACGAACTGGGGGTGGAGGCGGGCGCCAACGTGCTGGAAGCAAAGGGCACGGTCCGCATCCTCAGCAGCCGCCCGGCCGGGGAGGGCATGGCTCTCGACGGGGAGCTGTTCTCGTCCCTGGTGCTGCTGGACCCGGAGGGACGGCTCCAGGAGATGACCGTGCGGACCCCCTTTTCGGACACGGTGAAGCTGGAGGG
>CACXNN010000006.1:0-10037 GCA_902768995.1 uncultured Eubacteriales bacterium
ATCCGCCGCAAGCACCTGAACGGCTACCAGTGGTACGTGTTCGTCATGCTCACCATCGGCGCTTTGTTCATGCTCTTCCCCTTCGTGTGGATGATCCTCTCCGCCTTCAAGACCAAGGCGGACGTGTACGCCTACCCGCCTCGGTGGATCCCCTCCCAGTGGCAGTGGCAGAACTTCACCAAGGTCTTCGAGATGATCCCCTTCTGGCGGTATTATTTCAACAGCATCGTCACCTCCGTCATCGAGACGGTGCTGCAGATCGTCATCTCCATCTTCGCGGCCTACTCCATCACCAAGCTCCGCTACCCCGGCAAGAAGCTGTTCCTGGCCTTCATGCGCTCCAGCCTCTTCGTGCCCATGGTGGTGACCATGATCCCCATGTACCTGCTGGTGGCGTCGCTGGGGTGGCTGGACAGCTACGCGGGCATCATCTTCCCCCAGGTGACCACGGCCTTCACCACCCTCCTGTTGATGAGCTACTTCGACTCCATCCCCAAGGACCTGGTGGACTCCGCCAAGCTGGACGGCTGCGGGTATTTCAGGGTCCTGACCAGGGTGATCGTGCCCAACTCCAAGGGCGCCATCTCCACCGCCACCCTCTTCTCCTTCCTGGGGAACTGGAAGAGCTACACCTGGCCCCTGATCGTCACCACCAAGACGGAGTACCGGACGCTGCCCATCGGCCTCAAGTACCTGATGCAGGAGTCCTCCTCCGAGTATCAGGTCATGATGGCCGCCTCCCTCATGGCCATCCTGCCGGTGCTCATCATCTTCATCTTCTGCGAGAAGCAGCTGGTCCGTTCCATCACCCTGACCGGCATGAAATCCTAAGGACACAATGAAAGGAGATACTATGAAACCCATGAAAAAAGTCATCGCGTTCCTTCTCGTGGCGCTGCTGCTCCTGCCCGGATGCGTCAGCCAGTACGCCAACACGGTGAACAAGGCGGACCCCACCGCCGCCCCCGCTCAGCAGGCTGAGACCAAGACGGAGACCAAGGCCGAATCTAAGACGGAAGAAAAGCCTGCCGAGGCCGCCCCCACCGAGGCCCCCGCCCGGGAGAAGCAGACCCTGCAGGTCTGGTACGCCGTCAGCGGCACCAGCGGCGACAAGTTCGTGGCCATGTCCAAGGCCTTTGACGAGGGCAACGATCTCGTGGATCTGGAGCTCTCCTACTCCGGCGGCTCCGCGGACACCGCCACCAAGGTCAGCGCGGCCCTGCTCACCAACACCCAGCCCGACGTGGCCCTCATGTACGCCGGTCCCCTCTACACCGGCGGCCGGAACGACTACGCCATGGCCGAGCTCGTCAAGCGGGCGGAGTACGATGTGGACGACATCTTCCCCGGCATGCTGGACTACTGCACCTACATGGGCCAGGGCATCTGCGCGGTGCCCTTCGGCATCTCCACCCAGGTCATGTACTACAGGCCGGGGTGGACATGACCAATCCCCCCAAGACCTGGCAGGAGTTCTATGACCTGTGCGCCGACCTGCTGGTCAAGCTGGGCGGCGAGGGCAAGGATTTCACCGCCTTCGACGTGTCCGACGCCCCCTGGCTCTTCAAGTCCATGCTGAAGCAGAACGGCTGCGAGATCGTGGTGCAGGGCGAGGACGGGAAGATCAAGCCCGTGTACAACGACGCGGCGGCCCTGGAGGTCACCGACTTCTGGTATTCCCTGGTCACCTCCGGCATCATGGCTGCCGGGGAGCACGACAACGCGGAGAACCGGTTCCTGTCCGGCAACTGCGCCTTCATCGCCGCTACCTCCAACCGCATCTCCCGCTGGCGGGGGGCCACGGAGTTCGAGCTGGGCGCCATCGAGATGCCCTACTTCAAGAACCAGTCCCTGGCCCTGGGCGGCAACGTGATGGTCATCCTCACCGACGATCCCCAGAAGGTGGAGGCCGCCTGGGAGTACGTCTCCTACCTGACCACCGCCGAGAACAACGCCGACTTCGCCCTGTCCACCGGGTATCTGCCCATCCGCAAGTCGGAGCTCAATAACCCGGACATCCAGAAGGCCCTCAGCGAGAACGCCCTCTACAGCATCGCGTTCAAGCAGCTGGACTACACCTTCGCCTACACCCACTTCGAGCAGATGGGCACCATGGACAGCCTCATCCGGAACATGCTCAACAAGCTGGAGAAGAATCGGGGCACCAGCCAGGCCCTCCTCGACAAGGCGGTGAAGGACCTGCAATCTGAAATAGACGAAGGCTAATCCTTCTTCCTGAGGGGCGGGGGACCGCCCCTATGGGCAAGGGCACGGACAGGCGCGCCTTTGCCCATAGCAAGGAAAGGAAGAACGCCATGAAGCAAGCACAGTATTCGTTTTCCACCGGGGCCCTGTTCCCCTACGAGTCCGAGGACGCCCTCCAGATGATCCGGAATGCCGGGTTCGACTACGCCGAGCTCATGCCCCAGGCCATCTCCGACGCCTCGGAGGCGGCCACCAGGAAGTTCGAGAAGACCGGCATCTGCCTCGCCTCCATCCACTATCCCCTGGTCATGTTCGGCGTGCTCTACACCGCCCACAGGACCATGCGGGAGGACGGCCGCGCCTTCTCCCGGGACCTCTTGACCATGGGCCAGCGCATGGGCTGCCGGGTGCTGGTGGTCCATCCCCACAATCCCAGCTACCCCGGCTACGAGGAGCTGCTGGAAAAGCCCGTCGTCGACAATCTGCTGTGGCTGGCCGACGAGTGCGGCAAGCGCGGCATCCTCATGGCCATGGAGAACTCCCCCTACACCTGCTCCACCGCGGAGAAGCTCACCGCCTACGTGAAGGAGCTGGGCCATCCCAACATCCGGCCCATGGTGGACACCACCGAGGCCCGGGAAGCGGACCAGGACCCGGCGGCCTTCATCCGCGCCTGCCCCCCCTGCCACCTGCACATGAGCGACTATCTGGGCAGCATCAAGCACCTGCCCGCCGGGGAGGGCGACACGGACTGGGCGGACGTGAAGGACGCTCTCGGGGACTACCAGGGCTTCTACACCCTGGAGCCCGCCTACAAGTTCTATCTCTCCGACACCCAGGAAAAGATCAGAAAGGGGTACGAATTCCTCTGTGAGCATTTCGCCTGACAAGCAAACGCGCATCGACGCCGCTCTGCTCGCCTTCGCCTGCGGGGACGCCCTGGGCATGGCCACGGAGTTCATGACCCGTGAGCAGATCGAGGGTGCCTTTCCCGGCGGCGTCACCCGCCTTTTGGAGCAAAAGGATTCCCAGAACCATGGGGACCTGACCCCCGGCTCCGTCACCGACGACACGGAGCAGGTGGCCTATCTGCTGGAGCGCTACCGGGCGAAGGGGGAGGTCACCGTAGAGGATACGGTGGACGCCCTTTTGGCCTGGATACGGGAGACCGGGGCGGTGGAGAAGCACTACATCGGACCCAGCTCCCTGAAGGCCCTGACCGCCATCGAAAAGGGCGCCGACCCGACCACCGCGGGCACCGGCACCACCTGCGGCGGCATCATGCGGACCCCGGCGGCGGTGTGCTTCGACCCGGACCAGACCATGGACCAGCTGCGGGAGAACGTCCGCGCCGCCCTGCTGCCCACCCACAACACCTCGGAAGCGTTGGAGGCGGCGGGCTGCTACGGGGCGGCCCTGCTGACGGCGATCAACAGCGGCACCGTGGCAGAGGTCATCGAGGCCGCTTTGGAGAACGGCCCCCTGACGGAAGCCCTGGCCCCCTGGCGGGGCTGTGCGGCCTCCTCCGCGGCCCGCATCCGGGCGGCGGCCGGCTGGGGCAGGCTCCCCGACGAGGAGCTGTTCCACCGGCTCTACGACCTCTGGGGCACGGGCCTCCCCTCGGCGGACGTGTGCGGGGCGGTCTTCGCCCTGTTCCTGGCGGCGGAGGGCAGCGCCTATCGGGCCATCTCTTTGGGCGCGTCCCTGGGCGGCGACACGGACACCATCGCGGCCCTGGCCGGGGCTCTGACCGCGGCCCAGGCGGGCCATGCCGACATCCCGGACCATATCGCCGGGCCCGTGAGGGCGGTGAACGGTCCGATCCTGAGGAGGCTGGGCCTGTGAAAAAAGGTTTCCTGAAGCGCATCGGCGGCTACTTCGGCTGCCTCAAGGGGAACGATCGGGTGTGCATCGCCTTCCACCCCCTGTGGGGCGTGCCCTACACCTTCTACACCTATTACATCAGCCTGTACCTGAAGGAGATTGGCCTTACGGACACGGCCCTGGGCCGCCTGATGGTGGCGGGCACCGTGGCCTCCTTCCTGTTCAGCTTCATCTCCGCGCCGTTGGTGGACCGGATGGGCCGGAAGCGGGCCACCTTCGTGTTCGACCTGCTGTCCTCGGCCCTGCCGCCCCTCGTATACCTGTTCTCCAAAAACTTCTTCTTCGCCCTGCTCGCCGTGATCCTCTTCAACTCCAACAAGATCATGAGCATCGCCTATTATCTCGTGATGATCGAGGACAGCGACGAGGAGAGCCGGATCGTGGCCTTCAACCTGTTCAACATCATCACCGTGGCGGCGGGGCTGCTGATCCCCATCGCGGGCATCTTCGTAGACAAATACGGGGTGGTGGCCACGGAGCGGGTGTTCCTCATCGTCTCCTTCCTCATGATGACCGCCATGATCCTCTTTCGGAACATGCTCCTCAAGGAGACCGCCATCGGCGAGAAGCTTCGGGCGGCCTCGGCGAGCAAGGGTCTGGGCGCCTTCTTCCGGGAGGCCTACAAGCCCTACGGGGACGCCATGGCCTTCCTGCGCCGGAACCGGGCGGCCCTGCTGTTCGTGCTCATCAACATCCTGTTCTACGTGTACATGAACCTGGGGTCCAACTACAGCCTGTACTTCGTGCCCTACTTCACGGATCGGCTGGGCATGGACGCCATGCAGTCCTCGGTCCTGGGCAGCGTCTACTACGGGGGGATGCTCTTTGCCATGATCCTCATCAACCCCCTCTTCGGCCGCCGGGGGCTGATCTTCGGGGTCCGCATGAGCGCCCTGGTGACCCTGCTGGGCCTGGTCGCCCTGGTGGTGATCCCGGCGAAGGCCTACGCCCTGGCCATCGCCGCCACCCTGGTCATGGCCCTTGGGTACGGCATGCTCAAGAGCGAGGTGGACGGGGGCCTGGCCGTGTACACGGGCAGCGAGTATCAAAGCGGAGTCTACGCCCTGGCGAACCTGTTCTCCTCCGGGCTGGGGATCGTGGTGACGGCCCTCTGCGCCGTCCTCTACCCCCACTCCCCCCGATGGCTCTATATCCTCTGCAGCATTTTGGTGTTCTTGATCCTGTTGGGTGCCTGTTTGGTGAAGGAGCCGAACCAGGCGGAAAGGAAGTAACCTATGCCCTATCAACCCTTTACGTTCGTGTTCCCCACCCGGATCGTCTTCGGGCCCGGGGAAAGCGGCCGCTGCGCCGAGCTGGCGGCGGAGCTGAAGCCTGAAAAGGTCTTCGTCTGCACCTACGCCGACGTGCGGCTGCCGGTGCTGGATCAGCTTTTGACCGGTCTCGACCAGCGGGGCGTCCCCTACTACCTCCATGCCGCCTGCACCGCCAACCCCAGAGCGGAGCAGATCGACGAGGCCGCGGCCATCTTCCTCCGGGAGGGCTGCGATCTGGTGGTAGGCATTGGCGGCGGCTCCGTCATCGACACCTGCAAGGGGGTGGCGCTCCTCGCCAAGAACCCCTGCCCCGAGGGCGTCTGGGCCTACGTCAGCGGCGAGAAGACCGCCGAGAACGGGGCCTACCCCATCGGCCTGGTAGTGACCATCGCCTCCACCGGCTCCGAGAGCAACGAAAGCTTCGTGGTCACGGATCGGCTGGGAGAGCAGAAAATGATCTGCAACCACCCCAGCGTCCGGCCCACCTTCTCCATCTGCGACCCCACCCTGACCCTGACGCTGCCCAAGCGGCAGACGGCCCTCGGTGCGGCGGACATCTTCTCCCACGTGCTGGAGCAGTACCTCCACCGGGACGCCGCCGTGGACGTGAGCGACAACATGTCCTTGGGCATCCTGGAGGCGGTGTACCAATGGGGCCCCGTGGCCTGCGAGACGCCGGGGGATCTCAACGCCCGGAGCAACCTCATGTGGGCCAGCATCCTGGCCATGTCCCGGGTTTTGGGCGTGGGCCACGAGGAGAACTGGCTCTGCCACATGCTGGAGCATGCCGTGTCGGCGAAATACAACATCGCCCACGGCGCGGGCATGACCGCCATCCTGCCCGCCTACCTTCGGTTCATCGCGCCCCAGGACGACGCGGGCAAGCTGGACGCCCTGAAAAAGCTCTTCCAAGCTGAGGACGCGGCGGCGGGCCTGGAAGCGTTCTTTAGGCGCATGGGCCTGCCCGTGAACCTGACGGAAGCCCTGGGCTTCACCCCCGACGAAGCCGTCATCCGGGAGCTGGCCCAGAACGCCCTGCCCTGGGGGGACATGGCGGCTGGGGGCTACGCGCCCTTCACCCTGGAGGACGCCATCACAGTTTTGAGCGAGGCATGCAAATGACGAACTATGACGTATTGATCGTGGGTGGGGGCAGCGTAGGCTGCGCCATCGCCTACGCCCTGAGCCGCTACGACCTCAAAGTGGCCGTGGCGGAAAAGGAGCTGGACGTGGGCATGGGCACCAGCGGCCGCAACAGCGGCGTGGTCCACGCCGGGTTCAACAACCGGCCCGGGAGCCTCATGGCCAAGCTCTGCGTGGAGGGCAACGAGGGCTTCGAGGCCCTGTGCAAGATGCTGGATATCCCCTATAAGAGGACCGGCAAGCTCATCGTGGGCTACGACGAGGCGGATCACCAGGCCCTCATCAAGTTGAAGGAGCAGGGCGAGAAGAACGGGGTCAAGGGCCTCGAGATCATCGACGGGGCGGCCATCCGGGCTATCGAGCCGGACCTGCCCGCCAGCTGGGCCATGCTGTCCAGGAACACCGCCGTGTTTAACCCCTTCCTCTACTCCATCCACCTGGCGGAGGCCTCGGCCCAGAACGGGGTCCAATACTACCTGAACAGCCCCGTCACCGCCGTGGAAGCCACGGAGGAGGGCTACCGGGTCCAGGCCGGGGACCACGTCCTCACCTGCCGTACCCTGATCAATTCGGCGGGCCTCTTCGCCGACAAGGTGTCCGCCATGGCCGGGGACCCCTCCTTCACCATCTACCCCTGCCGAGGCGAATACTACCTGCTGGACAAGGGGACCTTGAAGATGCCCGTGTACCCAGTGCCCCGGCCCGGCGTGGGAGGGCTCGGCGTCCACCTCACGGTCACCGTGGACGGGAACATCCTCATCGGGCCCAGCGCCGACTACATCGACAATCACGAGGACTACAGCACCACGGAGCCGATCCTCGATCAGCTCCGGCGGGAGGCCATGATCCTGCTGCCCACGCTGAACATGCGGACCGTCATCGGCACCTACGCCGGGGTCCGGCCCAAGCTGGTGAAGAAGGGAGAGGCCAACTTCGGCGACTTCGTCATCGAGCGGAGCCCCAAAGCGAAGCACCTCATCAACCTCATCGGCATCGAGTCCCCCGGCATCACCGCCTCCATGCCCATCGCCCGGATGGTGCTGGACATCCTGTCGGAGGATACGGAGCTCGTCGAAAAACCCGATTTCGTCCCCACCTACCGGGGCATCCCGCCCTTCGCGGAGCTCTCCCGGGCGGAGCAGCGGGCGCTCATCGAACAGGACCCGGACTACGGGGACGTGGTCTGCCGCTGCGAGACCGTGACCCGGGCCCAGGTGAAGCGGGCCCTCCACAACCCCATCGGGGCCACGGGCGTCATCGCCGTGAAGAACCGGACCCGGTCCACCATGGGCCGCTGCAACGGGGGCTACTGCTTCCAGCGGATCGTGGAGCTGCTGCTTTCTGAGGGCAAGTCTCCCCAGGATATCGACCTGAAGCGGCGGGGGGATCGTCCCCTGCTGGGCTATGTGAAAGGAGGTCAGGCGTGACCATGGAACGAGCTGATCTTGTGGTCATCGGCGGCGGCCCCGCGGGGCTGGCCGCGGCGGTCCGCGCCAAGGAAAAAGGCGTGGACCGGGTGCTCCTGCTGGAGCGGAACCCGGTGCTGGGCGGCATCCTCAATCAGTGCATCCATGACGGCTTCGGCGTGCTGCGCTTCGGCAGCGCCATGTCCGGCCCGGAGTACGCGGCCCGGTTCATCCAAATGGCTCGGGACGCCGGGGTGGAAACCGTCACCGGCGCCATGGTGGTGGAGCTTTCCCCCGATAAAAAGGTGACCTATATCACCCCCCAGGGCCTCTTCGAGGTTCAGGCCAAGGCCGTCATCCTGTCCACGGGCTGCCGGGAGCGGACGCGGGGCGCCCTGGCGGTGCCCGGGAACCGGCCCGCCGGCGTGTACACGGCGGGCGTGGTCCAGTACCTCATGAACATGCGCAACATCGCCTTCGGCAAGAACGTGGTCATCATGGGCTCCGGCGACATCGGCCTCATCATGGCCCGGCGCATGACGCTGGAGGGGGCCCGTGTCCACTGCGTTCTCGAAAAGCTGCCCTTCTGCTCGGGCCTCCCCCGGAACGTGCGGCAGTGTCTCGAAGATTTCGACATCCCCCTGTGTCTTGCAGAGACCGTGAAGGAGATCCACGGGGACGACCACATCACCCACGTGATCACCGCCAAGGTGGACGAAAAGGGCCGGTTCATCCCCGGAAGCGAGCGGACCATCCCCTGCGACGTGCTGGTGCTGTCCGTGGGCCTGATCCCGGAGAACGAGCTCGCCAAGGCCTGCGGCATAGAGATGGACCCGGTCACCGGCGGCGCGCTGGTGGACGGGGACCTCATGACCTCGGTGCCCGGCGTCTTCTCCTGCGGCAACGGCCTCCACGTCCACGATCTCGTAGACCTGGTGTCCGAGGAGGGCGAGCGGGCGGCGGAGCATGCGGCGGCCTATCTGAAGGGCGCGGCCAACAAGCCCATGGTCCCCGTGACCGTCTCCGGCGGCATCCGCTACGTGCTGCCCCGGCAGCTGACCGCCGGCGAGGACGGGTACCTGTCCATGCGGGTCATGCTCCCGGGCCGGGACCAGAAGCTGACCGTCACGGCGGGCGGCAAGACCCTGGTCAGCAAGAAGATGAAGCGGGTCATGCCCTCGGAGATGATCCGCCTGAAGGTGAAGGACGTGCCCGCTTGCGAACAGGTGGAGGTGAGCCTCGTATGAAGAAGATGGAATTGACCTGCGTGGTCTGCCCCAACGGGTGTTTGCTCACCGTGTGGCAGGAGAACGGGGAGACCAAGGTGGAGGGCGCGGCCTGCAAGAACGGCATCGCCTATGGCCGGACGGAGCTGACGGACCCCCGGCGGGCGTTGACCACCAGCGTGGCGGTGAAGGGCGGCGTGCTGCCCCTGGTCAGCGTCCGCAGCACCGCTCCCATCCCCCGGGCGGCCCTGCTCCCCGCGGTGGCGGCCCTGAAGGACCTGGTCGTAGACGCCCCGGTCCACATCGGCGACCTCATCTACCAGGACCCGGCCATCGGCCTCACCCTCCTGGCCTCCCGGAATGTGGAAAGGGCCCAGTGACGATCCTGTTACAGCAGCTTAAACCGCTTCCGGTATAAGCGACGGCAAAAAAGCACCCCCGCGACCATAGAAAAGCAGGCACTGGAAAGTGCCTGCTGTTTGTTTGCTGATGCACGGATCAGCCGTGCCCAAACGCATCGTTTAGACCGGTACCTTGACCACGATCTTTTTCACCGGCAGAGGTGCGCCTGCCTGGCAGCGGGGCTTGTGGGCGTCCTCCGGCGCGAAGATCACGTAATCGCCGCCCCGCAGCAGCACCTGCCCGGCATAGTCCGGGTCCTCATAGAAGGTCACGTCGTTGGCCGTGTCGTAGGGGGTCTTCACCACCAGCCCCTGCCGGGTGCATGCGCCCAGAAGCTCGACGCCCTCCACCAGGTACTGGATGTCGAAGAACTTTTCGTGGGTCTCGAAGGACAGGGTGGCCGGGCCCGTCTTCAAGGGCACGCAGTCCACCCCGTCGTGGATGGCGACGGCAGGGGTCTGGCGGTCGTCCGGCGAGAACACCTTCTCGACCACCCG
>CACXNN010000006.1:10088-27848 GCA_902768995.1 uncultured Eubacteriales bacterium
CCAGGGGCTTGAACCCGTGCTTGACCATGACCTCCCGAAGGAGCATCCGCAGGGCGTACTGCTCCTCGGTGATGTCGGTATAGTCCGGATGGCTCAGCTGCCCGAAGTAGTCGAAGGTGCCGCCCATGTCCACCTCCCGCTCCGTCTTCATGTCGAAGAGGGTCAGATCCACGGTGCTGCCCCGGCTGTGGCCGGAATGCTCGGCGATATAGCCCTGGGGGAACAGCACGTCCTTCTCGAGTTCAGGATAGAAGTATTCCTTCATGCGGGCGTCGTCCGGGTCCAGGGCCCAGTTCATGAAGTGGGTCACCGCCTTCTGGGGCCGATAGGCGTCGAATATCTTCAGCCGATAGCCCATGCCCACCAGCTCGTCGCTGACCTCCTTGAGGGCCGCGGCGGCTTCCTTGGTCAGGAAGGCCAGGGGCTCCTCGTAGCCGTCGATGCGGTCGCCGATGAAGTTGTAGGTGGAGTAGTACCGGATCTCCAGGATGGCGTCGGGCACCGCCTCGCTCAAAAGCACGAAGTCGGAGCTGTCGTCGGAGAGCTTCACCCCGTCCTCCGCCACCCGCTGGGGGATGTCGAAGATCACGTTGTCGGGGGTGGCCTTGCGAGTGACGCCGTCCCCGTAGATGGTGGTCCAGTCGTCCTTCATGGAGACGGGCACCCAGTCGTATTCAGCGCAGAGCTTCTCCATCTTCTCCGCCTTCGCGGCGCTGCCGTTCTCCCGGACCTCGTCGTCGCAGCAGAGCATGAAGGCCATGCTGGGGTAGGGGTTGTTGCTGGTGACGAACTCGGCCATGCTGGCGTCCCCGGTGCTGTTGCCGAAGGACAGGACCGGCTGCTTGCCGATCTCCTGGAGGATCACGGTGACCTTGTTCATCTTCAGGTTCTTCACGATGAACTCGCCGCCCAGCACCACGTCGTCCCCGTCGGTGAACACGTAGTCGAGGCCGTCCGCCTCCCCCTGCTGCCGGGCCACCAGCGTCTCGTCGGAGCCGATGATCTGCTCCGCGGGCACGGGAAGCAGGGAATCCTTCACGATGCCCCGGACGATGAGCCGGTCCGTGCCGCTGACCACGTAGACCTTGAAATCGTTGGCCACGAGGTAGTCCACCACCTGGAGCATGGGCCGATAGAAGCCCTCGCCGATGGTCATGCCCTCGTACCCCCGAGCGGGCAGGTCACGGAACATCTTGCAGTAGGCCTCGAACTCCGGCACAGTCATGCCTGCGAAGGCGGAGGCCACGGACCTGCCGTGGTCCACCTCCAGGCCCTTGGCGGACTTGCCGGTGAGGATCATGTCCTGGATCTTCCGGGCGGTCTCCCGCTCAAAATCGCTGGCCTTGTCGATGTAATCCGGGTCCTGGGTCACCCGATAGAGGAGGAGGCTGTAGTCGAAGTAGACCGGGTCCGTCTCGCAGAACAGCGTGCCGTCCAGATCGAACACCGCGATCCTATCCTCCGGCGGGATATACCCCACGCCCTGGGAGGTGACCATGTCCATATAGGCCGTCAGGGCGTCCTTAGCCAGGGCCCCCTCGGTCCACAGGGACAGGGGCGCGGTGGGTTCCGGCGTAGGCGCCGGCGCCGCGGTGGGCGCCGGGGTGATCTCCACCGTGACGGTCTCCTTCACGATCTCCTTCACGGGGGGCCGGTTCATCATGTACACCATGGCCGTGCAGGCGATGAAAGCGATGGCCAGGGCCACGATGGTTATGATCTTCCAGTTGTTTTTAGGTTTCGGTGCTTCGTTCATTTCTCAAACGCTCCTTGGTGTCTGTCCTTGCTGTCCTATTGGCCGACCTTCGTGAAGGGCACCCAGAAGATCTGGCCGTAGAGCTCGGTGTCCCATTCCGCGCTCCCACTGAGCTGCCAGCCCTCCGGCACCGTCATGATCTTGACGTGGTACTTGGCGGGGGTGCCGCGGAATATGGCGGCGCCCTGGTCCGCCGAGGTGACGGGGACGCAGGTGGTGTCGGTGCAGAAGGTGACGACCACGCCCGTCACGTCCTCGTAGCCCTCCGCGCCGTAGCAGTATACGGTATAGGTGCTGAGGCTGGGATCGTAGTCCTCACCGGTGTACTCGTCGAACAGGTCCAGGAAGTCCTGGGTCGCCGTATAGGCGCCGCACTCGATCATGGCGATCCTGCCGGTCCGGTCCACCAGCATGGTGGTGGGGAAGCCCTCGGTGACGTACCGATCATACAGCCCCGTCCCCTCCTCGTGGGCGATGGGGAAGGTGAGGCCCAGCTCCTGGGCGTAGGCCTGCAGCACCTCGTCGGTATCGGCGGCGTCCGGGCTCAGGGCGACGACGGCCACCTTGTCCTGGTTCTGGGACCAGGCCTCTTGCAGGAAGGGGAACTCCAGCTTGCAGGGGGGACAGTTGGTGAAGAACAGGTTGATGAGCACCAGCTCGTGGTCCTTCAGGGCCTCGGACAGGGTGAAGGCGGACCCATCGATGCACGTGACGGTGAAATCCGAGAGGATCAAGCCGTCCTCCCCCACCGGCTGCGCCTCGTCGGCCCCAGGGATCCAGAATAGATCCGGGTCAGAGCAGAGGGAGGACAGCCCGTCGACCACCACCTTTTTGACGGTCATGGACCGGAACAGCTCGTCCAGTACGGCGTCGTAGTCCTCCATCTCCGGCACCTTTTCGTTGAAGGTCACCACGTACTCCACCAGGCCCCGGGTGAGATAGAAGTCCGTGGCCTCCCAGAAGCTGTACCCCATGCCGTACTCGAAGCCCAAATCCAGCAGGTCCTGGCCGGTCATGCCGATGAGGGCGTCCAGCTCCTCCTGGGCGGGGATGATGGCGGACAGGTCCCCCACCCGGACGACGGGCAGGGGGCCCAGCAAGGCTTCCTGCTTCTCGTCCCGCTGCTCGTCGAAGAAGTCGATGGCGTCCAGCTGCGCCGCCACGTCCGTGGGGACCTCCGCCTCCACCCGGTAGCTGGCGTCCTCCTTCTCGAAGGCGACCACGTACATGGTGTCGGTGAGGCTGGAGCTGTAGCGGGGGGTGGCGCCCTCGTCGTTCGCCTTGTTCAGCACGGCGAAGACGTCGGCCAGGGTCGTAAAGGGGCTGTCCGCCAGGGGGATCTGGGGGATGGGATAGAAGACCCGCTCCGGCGTCGCGAACATGGCCTCATAGTCCTCCAGGGACGGGCCGCCCTGGATGTCGAAGTCCGCGGCCATGGCGTACTGGGACAGGTTCCCCTCCCATTTGACGGCCTTCACGGTCAAAGGCCGGATGACCTCCGCTACGTTGGGATCTTCGTCAGCGTCCACGTATTCCACGAATTCGACCTGATACTCGAAGGGCCCCTTGTCCAAACTGGCCCAGGAGAGCTTCTCCGCCTCGCTGAAGCCGTAGCTGCCCTGGGGCACGAAGCCCATGTCCAGCAGCTCCTGGCCGGTGATGCCCGCCAGGGAATCCAGGGCCTCCTGGGGAAGAAGGACCGCGGACAGGTCGTAGAGATGCTCGATGGGCAGCTCCGCCAGCAGCGCCTTTTCCTTCTCGTCCGCCTGAGGATCGAAGATGTCGATATCCATCAGCTGCTGGAACTGCTCCTCCGTCAGCGTGACGTCCGCCCGATAGTAGACGCCGTCCGCCTGGAAGAGCCGGACGTATTGGTTGTTCTCGCAGCCGTAGCCGGGGGATTCGAAGTCCCAGATATCGCCCAGGGTCTTCCAATCCGAACCCTCCGCCGCAGCGTTCCTGACGCCGGCGACGCCGCCCAGGATCAGCAGGGCGGCCAGCAGGACGGTCAACAGTTTTTTCATAGCCAGGTCTCCTTTACACCGTTTTCTGTATCGTCAGGACGTTTTGGCTGTATTTGTATTCATACGCCACATGGTCCATGGTCTTCTTCACGAGATAGATGCCCAGGCCTCCGATGGGCCGGTCCTCGGCGCTCAAGCTCACGTCCGGGTCCTCCCTTTGGAGGGGATCGTAGGGCATGCCCTTGTCGAGGAAGGTCAGCGTCGCCGTCCTGGTCGCCTCCTCAAAGGCGAACCGCAGGGTGACGGGGCCGGTCCCCGGCGCATAGGCGTACTGGGCGATGTTGGCCATGATCTCGTCCACGGCCATGGTGAGCTGCATCTTCGCCTTCATGGGGCAGCCCACGGCGTCCAGCTCCGCTTCCAGGAACTCGGTCACGGCGGGGATGTTCTCCACCGCGGCCTCCACCGTCAGCTCCCGGGCGGGCTGAGCCTGGGGCCCCTTGTATTCGAGGCACAGCATGGTGAGGTCGTCGAACTGCTCCGCCTCCTGCACGAAATCGTCCACGGAACGGCGCACGTTCTTCAGGATGTCCTCGGGCCCGGCGCTCGCGTCCTCGTTCAGGGCGGCGATCATCCGGTCGGTGCCGAAGAGCTCGTTCTGGGCGTTGGTGGCCTCCGGCACGCCGTCCGTATACACGAACAGCTTGGCGCCGGGGGTCAGCTGCAGCTCGTAGGCCCGGTACCGCACGCCGCTCATGCCGCCGATGACCAGGCCGTGCCTGTCCTTGTAGAGGGCGAAGCTCCCGTCCGCAGCCTTGAGCACCGGGTACTCGTGGCCGGCGTTGGCCGCCGTGAGCTTGCCGGTGGAGATCTCCAATATGCCCAGCCACACGGTGACGAACATGCCCTCCTGGTTGTTGGAGCAGATGGCCTCGTTGGTCTTGGTCAGTATCTCCGCCGGGCTCTGGCCCAGCATGGCGCAGCTCTGCAGGATGATCTTGGACACCATCATGAACAGGGCCGCGGGCACGCCCTTGCCGGACACGTCCGCCATGACCAGGCACAGATGGTCCTCGTCGATGAGGAAGAAATCGTAGAAGTCGCCGCCCACCTCCTTGGCCGGGTCCATGGACGCGTAGAGGTCGAACTCAGGCCGGTTGGGGAAGGGCGGGAAGATGTGGGGCACGAAGGCCGCCTGGATGCGGGTGGCCAAGGAGAGCTCCGTGCTGATGCGCTCCCGTTCGGCGGTGATCCGGGTGATGTCGGTGATGTAGGTCTCGATCTGCTCCTCCATGCGGTCGATGGAGTCGGCCAGCTGACCGATCTCGTCCTTGTTGCGGATGACCTCCCTAAGCTTTTGGGCCGCGGCCCTGTTCTCCCGGGGGAAGCGGGCCGCCTCCTCCGTGACCAGGTTGAGGGGCCGGAGCAGCACCCGATGCAGGTACACCCCCTGGCCCGCGATAACCAGGAGCAGCAGGCCCACCAGAGCGAGAGCGACCTTGTTGAGGAAGGTGTTGCGCTCCGCGGCCAGCACGTCCATCTGCCGCTGGACGCAGAGGATCCCCTTCACCTGGCCGTCGGACCCCTTCAGGCCGATCATGGCGGTGATGTGGGAGCCGGTCTCGATGTTGCCCTTGTCCCGGATCACCAGCTCCCGATCCGCCGCGAGGTCGTAGAGGGCCCTGTACTTCTCCCGGTACTCGTCGTTGGTGGTCTCCCGCACGAAGCCGAAATCGTACTTGGTATAGGAGCTGTCATGGTCGATGGTGGAGAAGAGGAAGGTGATGTGGCCGTAATCCGACCGGTCGGGCACGATCACATAGATGAAGGTGGACCCGGAGGTGTTGCACAGATGGTCCATCCGGTTCCAAACGTCCATATACGCCGGGGTGGTCCCGCCGCTTTGGGCGTATTCGTCCAGCCGGTCCGCGTCCACCAGCTCGGCAGCCGTCTGGGCCGTGAGAAAGGCGCCCTCCGCGTACTGGTCCAGCAGCGCGTTGGTGAAGGTCCGATAGCCGATGATGCTGACGATAGTCGAAAACAGCACCAGCAGCAGCACGATGCCCGCTATGCTCTTGAAGGTCACGTGTTGGCGCAGCCGCTTCATGGGATCATTCCTCTCCTTCCGAGGCGCGAGGACCTTATTCGATGGTCAGGATGTCGCAGAAGCCGGTGACCTCGAAGATCTCCAGGATCATCTCGTTGGCGTTCTTCACCTTCATGGTCCCCTGCTGGTTCATGGTCTTCTGGGCGCTCAGCAGCACCCGGAGGCCCGCGGAGGAGATATAGTCCAGCTTGCTAAGATCGAAGGTCAGCGCCTCCACCCCGGGCAGGGCTTCCTTCAGGGCTGCCTCCAGCTGAGGCGCGGTCATGGTGTCCAAACGGCCCTCCAGGGCAATCAGCAGGGCGCTGCCGTTCTTCTTTTGCTCGATCGTCATGTTCGTATATCTCCTTTCAGAATGCTTTTTCAACGACCATCTCCACGGTGTTCCCGCGGATGAATACCTTGACTTCGTCGGCGAGGCGGGCGGTGATGGATTTTTCCAGCTCGTCCCACTTCTCCGGCTCCTCCGCCCGATGCTCCTCCACCGCGCTGCGATACTCCTTCATGGACCAGCCGTAGAGCATGCCGTGGGTGGTGACGCCCATGGAGGCGTCGAAGCTGGACACGTCCACATAGGAGAAGCCGTACTCCTTGGGGTCCATGGTGGCGCCGTCCGGCTCGGAAAGCTGGGTGAAGATGTCCCGTATCCGGCCCATGAAGCCCTTCACGGCGGCGTTCTTCCCCGAGGTGGCGGCCTTCAAGAGGTCGTCCCTCAGATCCGCGTTCATCCGCACCCCGGCCCGCAGGTGG
Source organism: uncultured Eubacteriales bacterium (assembly GCA_902768995.1). Classification (GTDB taxonomy): domain Bacteria; phylum Bacillota; class Clostridia; order Christensenellales; family CAG-138; genus RUG472. The sequence continues at coordinate 16,663 of CACXNN010000006.1, forward strand.
AGCGAGAAGGTCTTCCCCTCCGCCTCCACCCAGAAGCTGGATTTGCCCTCGCCCACGATGGTGCGCAGCATCCCCATCATCTCCTCGCCCAGGAGCTGGAGCCGCAGGCTCTCCTTAGGGGTCATGCCCCGATAGGCCGCCGCCCGCTCGATCTCCTTCAGCGCTTCCGCCATGCCCTCGCCCAGGGGGCTGATCGCGATCACGTCCGTTTTCATGTTTCTCGTTCCTTTCGCTGTATTGTTCTATTAAAGGTTGTTCTTGGTTTCGTCCGTCTCCGGGTGCTCCATGCGCCGTATCCGCTCCGCGTAGGCGATGATCTTCTCCTTCCAATCGTCGTCCTGGGCGTTCAGCAGATAGGTGTGGAAGCCGTACTCCCTTCCCCAGGAGGCGATGACCGCCTCGTCGTCCACGTGCAGGGAGATCCGATACCGGCTGGGGACCTTCTGGGGCAGCCGCTCCCGGCGGTTCCCCTGGACCTCCCGCAGATGCCGCTGGGCGTTGACGATCCCGTCCAGCTCCACCCCGTAGCGCCGGAACAGCCGCCGGATATACCGCTCCGATCGCTCGGAGGAGGTGTAGATCCACACCTGGTAGCCCGCCGCCTGCAGGGAACGGATCAGCTCCGGGGTGCCCAGGCGCAGCCGTTCCGGAAAGATCCTGTCCCAGGGGAACGGCGGGGCCGGCTCCGTTTTATGGGTCCGAGGGGACACGAAGAGCACCTCGTCCAGATCGAAGGACACGCGCATCATGGGCGCCGAAGGGCTACTTTCCATGGTGCTCGAAGGCCTCCATCACGTCTATGACCCGCTTGGACCAGGCTTCCGGCCCCTGGCACAGGCCGTATTCCTCCACCTGTTTCGTCCGGCTGAAGATACGGAGCACCGCCTCGTCGTCGATATGGACGGTCTCGGGGTACTTGGCGGTGATCAGCGCCTCCAGCTCCTTCCGGACCGCGCCGGCGTCGCTGGTCTTGCGGCCGGTGCCCGTGACGGCGCCGGTGACGTGGACGCCGTACTTGCGGAACAGGCGCTGGATATAGTCGGCGGAGTAGTACCCGGCGGTGTACACCCAGATGTCGTACCCCTTCTTGTTCAGATAGTGGAACAGGGCCGGGATGCCCCGCCGCAGCCGCTGCTTGTAGATGTTGCGCAGGGGGAAGGGCAGGGACTTCTCCATCCCATCGTCCCCCGCCGGGCGGAACACCACCTCGTCCAGATCCAGGGTGACCCGCTTGTCGTGCCGGGACCCCTGGAGGATGGCCTTGATGTCCATCTCCTGGGTCAAATCCACGATCTCCACGGGGATCCTGCTGAACCCCAGCCGCAGGGCCGCCGCCCACCGATGGTGGCCGTTCAGGATCAGGTATCCGTCGGGCCGGATCTTTTCCACGATCAGCGGCTCCTCGCAGTACTGCTTGGTGTGATGCCGCGCCAGGCGGAAGCTGTTCATGTACTCCGAGATGATCCGATAGTTGGGGCCCACCTTGGGGGAGCAGAACTCGTCGTCCGGGTTGGGATGGAGACTGGCGCAGGGGGCCCACCGGATGAGGGCACGCCGCAGCATCCCCGCCTTGACGGGCACGTATACGCCCTTATACCTTTTGACCTCATCCGCGATGAACTCGTCGAATGCCGTATCGCCTGCCATGGGGTCCGTCTCCTTTCAAAAAATCGCCCTATGCGCCATCCCCGGGGGCCTACAGGACCAGGGTCAGGTTGTTGAGGCCCAGGGAGTTCACGTAGTTGGCGCTCTTGACCGTCTTCATGACCATGCGGATGCCCATGTGGGCCACCGGGTCGTCGGTCTCGTGGAGCTTCAGGTATTCCACCGGGTCGAAGTTCACGCAGTTGTCCCGGATGCGGATGATCCGGCTGCTGCCCTTGAAGAGGATGCGCACGTCCACGCACTGGTCCTTCCGATCCTTTCGGAACCCATGCTCCACGATGTTGTTGACCATCTCCTCCACGCACAGGGAGATGAGCATACTCTTGCGGTCGCTTTCCCCGTGGGCCTTGCAGAATTCCGCCGCCTGGATGGAGGCTTCCTCCGCCTCCTCCCTGGACCGGACGGTCATTTCCAAAGTGTCCTCCTCCTTCACGCCGAAGAGCCGGGGCAGCAGGGCGAAGGTCTCCGCGTTCAGGGCGGGCTTATAGCTCTTCCTCCAGACCACGATGCAGATGAAGGCCATGGTCAGCAGCTCCCCGCCCAGGAAGGACAGCCATACGCCGGTGGTGCCGAACAGCCATCTGAGCAGGAAGGCGCACAGCACCGGGAAGGTCACGTTCTGCAGGAGGGAGATGACCTCGGTGAACCGGGTCCGGTTCACGCCCTGATAGTAGTTCTTGAAGGTGGTGTTGAGCGAGCAGGGCAGCAGCGAAAAGCTGAACAGCCGCAGGCCCTGGACCGTCATGGTCCGGGCCCCGGGGTCGGTCAAGAACAGGCCCGCCAGCGCCGGGGCCAGGAGCAGCACCGCCAGGACCAAAGCTGCGTCCAGGACCAGGGCGTACCAGGTCTGGGTCTTGACCAGGGTGTAGATGGCGGTCCGATCCTCGTCGCTGTAGAAGATGGCGGCCAGCAGGAGCGACACCGACGCCACGCCGGAGCCGAAGCAGTAGCAGATGTTCCCCACGGTGGAGATCACGGAGTAGGACGCCACGGCCATGTTCCCGCCTGCGCCCAACAGGATCTTGTTGAGGGTGAACACCAGCACCACCATGGCCAGGGAGTTGATGATGGTGGGGACGCCGTAGGCGAAGAGCTTTTTGCAGACCTTCCGGGTCACCGCCTTCAGCTTCAGCTTGAACATGCAGTCCTTCTTGAAGAAGTAGGCGAGGCCCACGATCAAAGCGAGATAGTAGCTGCAGCTGGAGGCGAGGCCCATGCCCAAGGTGCCGCCGTGGAAGACGAACACGTTGAGAAGGTCGAAGGCGATGTCGCTGACGGTCATCAGCACCACAGCGAGGGCCAGCCGGATCCGGTTCCCCGAGATCTGCAGAAAGGGCACCATGATCTGGGCCACGATGAAGGCCGGGGCGCCTACGATGAAGCCCCGAAGGTAGTCCCGGGTGAGATAGAAGACCGGGTTGTCCGGCCCGGGTCGTCCCGCGCCTAAAAGGGTGCAGACCGGGCCCACCAGCGCCAGGATCAGCACCATGCCCACCAGGGACACGCTGAGGGCCAGCACCGCCGAGGCGGAGAAGCAGGCGTCGGTCCCCTCCCGGTCCCCCGCGCCCATGGTCTTGCCGCACATGACCTGGATGCCCGCGGAGAGCATGGCCCCGTAGGCGGCGAAGACGAGCAGCACCGGGTTCGCCAGGCCGTAGGCCGTCATGGAATCCACGCCCAAAAAGCGGCCGATCATCATGCTGTCCACCAGCATGCAGAGCATGACCGTCATGGCGGATAAAATTTGGGTCACCAGCATCTGCCGGAATATCTTGCGTATCATGCCATCGTTCCCATCAAATATAGTAAAGAATAGTATATCATACTCTTCCCGGCGGCACAACCCCGACGATGCCCTTGGGGACGGCACATCCCGTCGTCATTCCTCCGGCTCCTGGCCGACCCAATGGATGCGGGCCGGGTCGAACCGGTCCCGCTGCTTGCGCGCCTGAGCCGGGTACCCGAAGGGGAAGATGGCGAAGGCGCGGAGGGTGTCCGGCATGTCCAGGACCTCCTCCACCGCCCGCATCCGATCCTCCAGAGGGGCGATGCCCAGCCATACGCCGCCCAGGCCCTGGGCGTCCGTCTCCAGCCACAGGTTCTCCATGGCGATGGACAGGTCGATCTGCGCGTATACCGGCATCCAGCATTCCTTCCGATAGGCGGAGACGATGGCGGCGGGGGCGTCCTTGACCATGCCCGCGTACTGGTGCACCTTGGACAGGGCCGCCAGCTTCGCCTTGTCCGTGACCACATAGAACTCCCAGGGCTGCTGATCGCCGGCGGAGGGCGCCTGCATGGCGGCGCGAAGCATGGCTTCGATCTTCTCCTTCTCCACGGGCTTGTCCTGATACTTTCGGACGCTGATCCGATGATAGATGCTGTTCATCCTCAAACGCTCCTTTCTCTTCTTTGGCTCGATCACAGTATACACGGTAAGCACAGCTCCCGCAGCGTTTGCCCGGGAGCTGTTTTTCTGATGGATTGAGAGCTGCTGCCTTACTCCTTGGACAAGGTGCCCTTGCCGGACCGGGTCTTGGAATAGAGGAACAGCAGGAGCGTGCCGATGACGCCCATGGACACGGCGTTGGAGAGGGCCGCCACGGCGCCCTGGGTGAAGACCAGGTTGGCCGGCTCACCGTAGACCACGATGTCCAGGACCGGGGCCACCACGATCCAGGAGATGGCATTGGCCACGATCTGGTACAGGTTAAACTTCAAAATGTCCTTTCCGCCGAAGACGCCCTCGTCCACCTTGAGCCGGGGATAGACCAAGCCCACGATGAAGCAGGAGATGCCGGACGCCACGACCCAGCTCCACCAGGGAGAGCCGTACTGCACCGCGTCGGAGATGGCGTGGCCGATGAAGGCGATCAGGAAGCCGGCGATGGGGCCGAACAGGGCGGCGAAGAAGGCGCCGATGCCGTAGGCGGTCTGCACGTCCGTCTCGGGGATGCCGGTGGGCACCTTGACGTACATGAACAGCAGCATGAACAGGGCGGCGCCGATGCCGGTGGCGACGATGGTCTTGGTCTTGAACTCGAACAGTTTTTTCATGGGAAGCCTCCTTTTTTTCCTATAGTATATAAAAACCACGCTTTGCGGTTTTTGTCAAGCCTTGGACAGGTCCACGATCCAGTCCGAACCGAAGCCCATGCCGTACTGGCGCTCCAAGGACCCCTGGGTGACGGCCATGCCCAGCTTCATGAGCTCGTTGTTGTAGAGCATGGGCGCGCCTTTTTCGGCGAAGCCGAAGCTCCGGTGGAACAGCACGTCCTGCTCGAAGATCAGCTCCTCCCCGTGGAACACCCGGGTATGGACCATGTCCCCGTAGGCGAAGCCAGCGGCGTTGAACGCGTCCAGGGGGATGTTGGTCCACAGGTTCCCGAAGTTCGGATCGTCGATCTCGAAGATGCCCCGGGCATGGCCCGGTCCCACGGTGGGCTCGGGGATGGGGTGGCAGACGATCTCCTCCACGGGGTAGGCGGGGCCCACGCCCTCGAAGCCGATGATGCCGGAGGCGAGCCGGGCCGCCGTGTAGCCGAACAGGTCCCGGCCGTGGAAGATGGACACGCCCCGGGTGGAGGGGAGCCGGTTCACCCTCTCGTCGATCTCCCGGACCTCCAGGATGCCGAACTCCTTCTTGATGTGGGTCAGGGCCCCGTTGTCCGGGGTGACCACGTAGTACCCGTTGGCGGTCTTCGCCACGCAGGCCCGGCGGGACGTGCCCACCCCCGGGTCCACCACGGACACGTAGATGGTGCCCTTGGGCCAGAAGGGCAGGCTCTGGAGCAGCCGGTAGCTGGCGGACCAGGTGTCGTACTGGGGGATCTCGTGGGTCCCGTCGAAGATCTCCAGCTCCCGATCCACGGTCTTGACCACCCCGTACATGGCGCTGACCGCGCCCTCCTTGTAGGTGAAGTCCGTCTGGAACACCAGGATGGGTTTGTCGAACATGCTCATACGTTTCCTCCTATGCGATGAACGGATTCCAATACCGTCCGTGATCCACGAAGAACGCTACCCCCAGGGCAGCGAGGGCGATGGCGACGCAGATGGCCATGGCCAAACCGTCGTTCTTTACCAGGGGCTTGAAGGCGTACCAGGTGCGCTTCTTATGCTTGCCGAAGCCCCGCAGGTCCATGGCGTTGCTGATGACCTCCACCCGATCCAGGGAGGAGAAGATCAGCGGCACGAAGATGTTCATGATGTTCTTGAGCCGGGTCCCGATCCGCTCCTTCCGGGACAGGTCCAATCCCCGGGCCTGCTGCGCGAGAGCGATATCGTTGTAGTCCCGGATCATGTCGGGGAAGTATCGGAGGGTCAATGACACGGCGAAGGCCGCCTTGTAGCTGACGCCGATGGAGCTCAACGACGCGGCGAACTCGCTGGGGTTGGTGGTCAAGAGGAACATCATGCCCAGGGGGATCACCGAAAGGTATTTGAGGACCTTGGTGCCCTGATAGAGGAGCTGCTCCGCCGTGACGGTGTAGCGGGCCGTCAGGGAAAACAGCTCGTGCCTGGTCCCGTAGAGCTCCACGCCATACTGGGGGCTGAACAGGAAGGTCAGCACGAAGTTGATGGCGATGAACACCAGCACGTAGTAGAGCATGATCTTGATCTGGGAGAAGCGTATCTCGGACAGGTGCAGCACCCAGAAGGAGAAGACCAGGATGGGCAGGATCACCCGGGCGTCGTAGGAGTACATGACCGTGAACGTCAGGATCAGGAAGCACAGGAGCTTGGTCATGCCCGACAGGTTGAACACGAAGTTGTCCTTTTCGATGTAGTCGAACAGCTTAGCTTTCACGGCGGCGGGCCTCCTCGTAATCGATAAACTGCTGGACGAATTGTTGGGGATCGGGCAGCCCCGCCTTCTGCGCCAGCTCGTACAGGCTCGTCAGCTTCAAATTGGCCTGCTCCGCCATCTGCGCGTCGGTGAGCACCGCCACGGCGCTGTCGTCGCCGATCTTCCGCCCCCCCGAGATTACGATGGCGTGGGGCGTATACTCCAGCATCAGGTGCATGTCGTGGGTGATCATGAGGATGGTGATGCCCTGCCGGTTCAGGCCACGCAGGAACTCCATGATGTCCGTATAGTGGCGGTAGTCCTGGCCGGCGGTTGGCTCGTCCAGGATCAGGATCTGGGGGTCCATGACCAGCATGGACGCGATGGTCACCCGCTTCTTCTGGCCGAAGGACAGGGCGGCGATGGGCCAGTTGCGCATGGGATACAGGCCGCATATCTTCAGCGCCTGCTCCACCTTGGGCCGTATCTGCTCCTCCCCCATGCCCCGGATGCGCAGGCCCAGGGCCACCTCGTCGAAGATCATGGGTTTGGAGATCATCTGGTTGGGGTTCTGCATGACGTAGCCGATCTTCAGCGACCGTTCCTTGATGGTCCAATCCCGGATGGACTGGCCCTCGTACAGGATCTCCCCCTCGTCCTCGTGGACGAAGCCGCAGATCACCTTCGCCAGGGTGCTCTTCCCCGCCCCGTTGGTGCCCACGATGGAGACCATCTCCCCCCGCCGGATGTCGAAGGAAATATGCTGCAATATCTTGCGCTTTTTGGTGTACTGGAAGCTCAGATCCCGGACGGACAGCAGCACCTCCCCCAACGGCTTCTCTGGGTGGGGCGGCTGGGCGGCGTACCAGCTGAGCAGGGGCTCCCTGACCTTATCGATATCCAGGGTGTCGAGATAGCCGGGCTGCAGATCCGGCGTCAGCGTCACCCCCGCGTATTTGAGGGCCGTCACGTACAGGGGCTCCCGGTTGCCGAGACCCCGCAAAATATCGGAGGACACCAGCTCGTGGGGGGAGCTGTCGGACACGATCCGGCCGTCGCTGATGACCAGCACCCGGTCCACGTGCCGATAGAGCACGTCCTCCATCCTGTGCTCGATGATGACGACGGTCTTCCCGTACTCCCGATGGATGCGGTCGATGAGGTCGATGGCGGTCTTGCCGGTGAGGGGGTCCAGGTTAGCCAGGGGCTCGTCGAACAGGAGCACGTCCACGTCGTCCACCATGACCCCGGCCAGGGCCGTCCGCTGCTTCTGGCCGCCGGAGAGCTCGAAGGGCGAGGAGGAGAGAAGGGTCCCCATGTCCACCATGTCGGCCACCCGCTGGACGGTCCGCTTCATCTCGGGTTGGGCCACCCGGTCGTTCTCCAGGGAGAAGGCGATGTCCTCCCCCACCGTGAGGCCCACGAACTGGCCGTCGGAATCCTGGAGGACCGTGCCCACCTTCTTGGAGCGCTCGAACAGGCTGCTCTCCTCCGGCGTCTTGCCGTCCACCGTCATCCTGCCGGTGATGGTGCCCTTGTAGGCGAAGGGGATGAGGCCGTTGATGCAATGGCCCAGGGTGCTCTTGCCGGACCCGGAGGGGCCCACGATCAATATCTTCTCCCCGGGGTAGATCTCCAGGTCGATATCGAACAGCGTGGGTTCCTTCTGGCTGAAATACTGGAAGCTGAAGTTTTGGAAGGAGATGATGGGTTCTTTCGTCCGCATATCCTCTTGCCGTCTTTCTCAACGTAATGCCTCGCCTCGGGAACGCTTCCCATAGTATATATTATTTTGGCCCCCTTTTTCAAGGGCTGCGGCATCAAAAAGTACGCCGTTTCCGCACGGATTTGACAGCGGGGCGGGCCGGGGGTATACTGCCATATATGGAAGAACAGCTCACGTTGCAAGTCGTCGCCCGGATACGGAGCGACTTCACCAGCAAATTCGGCATCCCCCGGCAGAGCAATCTGGTGCCCGAGCAGGAGGCCCTGGTGGTGTTCGAGCCCGCGTACCGGGACGAGAACGCCCTAAGGGGCCTGGAGGGCTACAGCCACCTGTGGCTCATCTGGGGCTTCTCTGAAGCGCATCAGGAGGGCTGGTCCCCCATGGTGAAGCCGCCCAAGCTGGGGGGCAACAAGCGCATGGGGGTCTTCGCCACCCGTTCCCCCTTCCGGCCCAACCCCCTGGGCCTGTCCTCGGTACGGCTGATGCGCCTCGAGAAGCGGCCCAATCTGGGCACGGTGCTGGTGGTCTCCGGGGCGGATCTCATGGACGGGTCCCCCATCTACGATATAAAACCATACCTTTCCTTCACCGACAGCCACCCGGAGGCCCGCAACGGCTTCGCGGCGGACCATGTGGCGGAGCGGCTGCCGGTGGAGTTCCCGGCGGAGCTCCTCGACCGCATCCCCGAGGAGAAGCGGCCGGCCCTCCTCTCCTCCCTTTCTCTCGATCCCCGGCCCGGGTATCTCACGGGCCGCAGCGACCCATACGGCTTCCCCTACGCCGGCAAGGACGTGCGGTTCTGCGTGGAGGACGGGGTGGTGAAGGTCTTCGACGTGGTGGACGAGCCATGAAGCGATTCCTTTCCTTATTATTGCTGGCGCTGCTGGTGCTGACCGGCTGCGGCGATCCAAAGCCCAAGACGGACCCGGCGGAGCTCTATCAGGGGACCGTCGAGCCGGACAAGGTGAACCTCTTCTTCCTGTCCGTGGGCCAGGGGGACGCATGCCTCATGACCTTCCCCACCGGGGAGCGGATCATGATCGACACGGGCCCCTTCGAAAGCCGGGACAAGGTGGTGGACCAGCTTCACGGCCTTGGCGTGGACCGGCTGGACGCCGTCTATGTGACCCACGGCCACGCCGACCACACGGGGAATTTGTTGACCCTGGTGCGCCGGTTCGATGTGGAGAAAGTCTATTACGGCGGCACGGAGGGCGACTACGGAGAGCTCTTAGAAAAGGTGCGCCGCCGGGGCGTCGACTGCATAGCCCTTCTGGAGGGGGACGTCCTTTCCTACGGCGATGCCATCCTCACGGTCCTAAGCCCCCTCTCGAACCGGACCTACGACGATATCAACGGCTCCTCCGCGGTGCTCAAGCTTTCCTACGGGGAGAACGCCGCCCTGTTCATGGCGGACGCCACCGCCCAGGCGGAGGAATACATGCTCTTTCGCTACCACCGGGCGGAGCTCTCTGCGGACGTGCTGAAGGTGGGCCACCACGGCTCCCCCTCCTCCTCGTCCCTCCGGTTCCTGCAGGTGGTCTCCCCGGCCCTGTCCGTCATCAGCGTGGGGCGGTACAACGAATACGGACACCCGGCCCCGGAGGTGCTGCTGCGGCTTGCGCTGACGGGCACCCGTCTGCTGCGGACAGATGAGGTCCCCGCCGTGCAAATAACTCTTGACGGCAGGGAAGCCCGGGTGGTAGAATAGGCGAAGTCAACAGAACGCAAGGAACGGGAAAAGGTCCCTAGAGGCGGCCAAAGAGAGCTCCGGTCAGGTGAAAGCGGAGCGCCGAGGAAGGGATGCGGTTCGCCCGGGAGCGGCGCGGGGGAAACGGGGCTGCGGCCCCACGGTAGTTCGCGACGGGAAAGCCCGATACAGCTTTTGAGGCCGCCATTTCGGCGGTGAACTTGGGGTGGTACCACGACGCGCTTCGTCCCTTTGGACGGGGCGCGGTTTATTTTGAAGAAACGAGAAGGAGAAAAGGAATGGAAAACGATCTGATACGTATCCGCGAGGAGGCCCAGAAGAAGCTGGCCGCCATGCGGGAGGAATGCGATCTGGTGGCGCTGCAGCAGCAGCTCTTCGGCAAGGCCGGGGAGCTCACCGGGATCCTCAGGACCATGGGCAAGCTCAGCAAGGAGGAGCGGGCCCAGCTGGGCGCCAGCGTAAACAAGCTCAAGCAGGAGCTGGAGGCGGCCATGGAGGAGCGCCGGGCGGAGTTCAAGAAAAAGGCCCAGGAGCTCCGGTTCCAGCAGGAGGCCCTGGACGTGACCGAGGCGGGGGTCTCCCCCGTGGCCATGGGACATCTTCACCCCATGACCAAGACCTATCGGACCATCCGGGACGCCCTCGTCGGCATGGGCTTCCAGGTCTTCGACGGGCCGGAGATCGAGCTGGACGACAACAACTTCACCCTCCTGAACCTGCCCCTCGATCACCCGGCCAGGGACATGCAGGACACCTTCTATATCAACGACAAGGTGCTGCTGCGGACCCACACCTCCCCCTGCGAGATCAGGGCGCTGCAGACCTTCAAGCCCCCCTTCCGGTTCCTGATGCCGGGGCGGGTGTTCCGGGTGGACGAGGTGGACGCCTCCCACAGCCCCGTGTTCATGCAGATCGAGGGGTTCGTGGTGGATCGGAACCTGAACCTTGCCAACCTGAAGGGCACGCTGGACGCCTTCATCCACGCGGTCTTCGGCGAGAACGTGAAGACCCGGCTGCGGCCCTCCTACTTCCCCTTCACGGAGCCTTCCGCCGAGCTCGACATGAGCTGCACCATCTGCGGCGGCAAGGGCTGCCGGGTGTGCAAGGGCACGGGCTGGATCGAGATTTTGGGCTGCGGCATGACCAACCCCCACGAGCTGGAGAACTGCGGCCTCGATCCCAAGGAGTGGTCCGCTTTCGCCTTCGGCGTGGGCGTGGATCGGGTGACCAGCTTGAAGTACGGCATCTCGGACATTCGCTACGAATACGAGAACGACGCCCGCTTCCTGACCCAG